>DATERL010000159.1:0-9196 GCA_035271585.1 Prolixibacteraceae bacterium | reverse complement strand
CAATTGGTGTATACTTGTTTTTGAGATACATACCTAAAATAGACCCCAAAAAGAACTTCAGCATTTTTCAAAATACATTTATCAAGCTAAGGTTCATTTTAGCAATTTTTTTTACTGTGATTAGTTTTATCATAATTGATTCCGTGAAATATGGACAAACTAATACAGCTTTAATATTTATCATCATTTCATTCTTAATTTCTATCCTTGGTAACTACACAGGAAATATAAGACCAAATTATTTTATCGGAATAAGAACGCCATGGACTCTTAATAACGAATTGATATGGAAAAGGACTCACTATTTAACAGGTAGGTTATGGTTTGTTTCTGGCATCGTTATGGGAGTTTTGATAACTGCACTACCAACTGATTATATTGCAGTTACATTTATTAGCAGCATTGTATTGCTTGCTATTTACCCATTAATATATTCATTTATAAAACATATAACAATAGAGAAGTCTACAAAAACAAAGAATTATGAAAACGACAAATCATCAACAGAAATCAAACAAATGGATAGGCCTAGTATATTTTAATCGAAAAGATTCAAGAGTTATTACACCTAAAAGAATACCAGGGATGGGGTGGACTTTAAATTTTGCAAATCCATATACCTACATAATAATAATCGCAATTATTTCAATAATCATTATCTCTAACTATCTACTACAATAGATCGGTAGATTTTGAGATATGAGTATTGAGACCGATAGTAACACTTTGTTATTGTGTATGTTAGGCCAATTGACCAGAATATTTCAATTTATTAGTAATCAACTGGTTATAAAAATATAACGAACTATTGTACTAAGTACTAAACATTAAATAATGTCGTATTTCTTTTTTCTCATTGAAGCCAAAAGGTTCTTTAACTTTTAACTCAGTTAATCTTCGTTTCGCCTCAAGCCGGCTGGGCTCTTCATTTTTTTGCTCACAAAATTAATTTTAAAAAGGTGTTCGCGATTTACGCTTCGCTTCAATTCTTGATAAAAAAACAGCCTGCTCCGATTTGTACGGGAAAGCAAAAAAATCAATCCCGCTAGTTAGCGGGACGAAAAAATGGAATTTGCCTTTTGAAAAACCTAAGTGCGGCCGGTCGATCTTCTCACGATTATGATTTTTGTTGCGTTTTTTTCAAAAGCACTTACAAAATCTATATCGGGATCAGCTTCCCGGTCTTACTAAGGTTCTGCTTCAATTCAAATCCCTTTTTTTCTAAGGCCATTAGCTATCGCCAAAATCTTCAATAAAACTGATCACTAAAATGCGACAATAAATAATGCGTATTACTTATAATAAGTTGATTAAGAGATTTTCTATACTATTCTATATTTCTGTTTACTTCAACTGCATTCACGCAAATAAAATACAACACGCTACGATGAGAATCAGAAATAGTTTTAAAAACTTCAAACGATAATATTTATGGTATAACAAACACTTCAGAATAAAACTAAAACGATTAAAAACAACCGGTTAAGTAATCGATTTTAAATTTACCACAACAAGTATTTGGAATGAATGACGATTATGAGGGAGCAATAATGATTTTTGACACAATTTGATTAATAAAAACGGCTGAAAATGTTTTTTAACTTTTTAAAATGCTTAGAAAAAGTATCTTTGCCACAATAAATCATTATTATTGAAAATTGATTTAAAAATCAGTTTCGTTAGTAAAAAGCAATCAAAAAAATATCAAAAGTTACACAAAATGAAAAAGTTACCACTTATACTCAGTACCATAGCACTGCTTGGAGTAATTGCATTATTTTTAATTGTATTGTTGGGCAAAAGCACATGCAGCTCAAACAACACAATCGAAAAGTCGGGAACAACTGTACCAAGCGACCTCAGTGTTGCCTACATTTTAACCGATTCAATTTTATTTAACTATCAGTTGGCCATTGACCTGAACAAGGACTTTGTTTCGAAACAGACACAGTTCAATTCCGATTTCAACAAACGTAGGGCGAACCTTGAGAAACAAGCTGTAGCGTTTCAGGAAAAATTACAAAAGGGTGGTTTTTTAACCGAGGAAAGAGCGGTTAACGAACGTGATCGTTTACTTAGGGAAGAACAAGAAATTCAAAAACTCGATTACGAATTATCCAACAAATTAGGCGAAATGGAACAAAAAATCAATCTTCAATTGATTGACAGTATTGTGAATTACGTGAAGGAGTATAACCAAAAATATAATTATACCTACATTTTGAGCAACAATGGAAACATTATTGTTGGCGAACAACAATTTAATGTTTCGAAGGATATTTTGGATGGTTTGAATGCCCGTTATGCGAAATCGAAAAAATAATTTTTTTCTTTAAAATATTCAATCCGTGTACTTACTTTTAGTGCACGGATTTTTTTTAGGTATAAAAATGAATTTTGCGAAAAAATATTTATCAAAACAAGACACTGACTATTTGTTTTACCCTAAACAATTAGCATCTAATTATGCCTTAATTGTTGTAATACCCTGTTGCAACGAACCTCAACTTGACCAAACTTTACATTCGTTGTTCAATTGCAATACCCCTCAGAAACCGGTCTTAGTTATCGTGGTGGTAAACCACTCCACCAATGCCTCTGCCGCCATAGTAGAACAAAACCAGCTCACACTTTCAAATACGAAACAAATACGTGACAAAGCTCCCAACTGGATCGATATCGAAACTATTGATGCCACCAACATGCCACTTAAACATGCCGGCGTTGGCTTTGCTCGAAAAATCGGAATGGATAGCGCTGTTTCAATTTTCAACTTAACGAATAACAAAAATGGAATAATTGCCTCACTTGATGCCGACACCACTGTTTCGGTAAATTATTTCGAAGCACTTATTGCACACTTTATTGAACACCCAAAAAACATAGGCGCAACGCTTTGTTTCGAACACCCCCTTAGCGATAAAATTACCGGTACTGCCATTACGCAATATGAACTATACATGCGATATTATAAAAATGCGGTTCAACACGCTCATTTTACCCATTCAATTTACACTATTGGCTCGGCTTTTTGTGTTTTGGCGGGTGCTTATGTAGCTCAAGGTGGAATGAACCGCCGACAAGCCGGCGAGGATTTTTATTTTCTGCATAAATTATCACAATTTGGCGAAATTGGATTAATAAACGAAACGGTGGTTATTCCATCGGCACGCTTATCGGACAGGGTACCTTTTGGCACTGGGCCGGCTATCAATAAATTAATTAACCAAGCAAACGATACATTTTTAACTTACGCCTTGAAATCCATATTGGTTTTAAAAGATATTTTCGATAAAACCAATATGATATACAGCAAAAACATGGAGGTTGATCAACTTACAAAAAATAATGTTTTACAAGATTTTTTGACCATCACCTCTTTCACAAAATCAATCGACGAACTAAAATCGAATTGTAGCAACTTGCAAATTTTCACCAAGCGTTTTTTTCATTACTTCAACGCATTCATGGTATTAAAATGGCTAAACTATGCCGTTGAACATGGCTTTGAGAAAAAGCCACTAAGCCTTGAAGCCTTAAAACTATTGAAAAAAATGAACCCCGAAAAGGATTATAATACGCTGAATGTACAAAAGATGTTAAAGCATTACCGAGAATTTGATAAAATCAGATCAAAATAATACCTTTGTATCTTAAAATAAGCAACACGGAAGAAATGACACTACTTATTACTTTATTGATAGTTGTGGGATTAGTTGGTCTGGCATTTTTTGGCTTAGCCATTCAAATAATTTTTAGGAAAACCCATAAATTTCCCAACATGCACATTGGGGGAAATAAAAACATGCTCGAACGTGGCATTACCTGTGCCCAGTCGTGGGATAAAAATGAGCAAAAAAAGCGCGATATTATTGTTGTAGAAGAACTAAGATTAGACGATAATCATTCTTCAAAATAGTATTGTTCCAGTTCTTCGTTTTCATTTTCTTTTTCAAACTGTTGATCTGAAGATGAACTCAGTTTAATTTTAAGGACTACCGGATTCCGAAGGGTCTTCATCTCATCCATAATTCCGGAAAAGACCATGGGCATATAATCATTGTCATTACTCATTAACTGCCGTATTTTTCGGGGCAATACCAAAAACACCAACTCATCGTTTTCAGTTATAGCCTGTGCCTTATCAAATGCACCTAAACCGGCATTTTCGGTGTAAATATGTGTTTGTTTAGAGTTTTTATCGTAAATAATGTGAAACATTTCACGCTGGTTATTATTGTTGAAATTCAAAAAGAAGTAGGCAAAATTGTCGTTCTCAAGGTACTTTTTCATTGAGTAATAGCCTTTTTGATTTAGCATCTCAAACGACTCTTTCCCATCGAGGTAGTGATAATCTAAGGGCAATTTATAAATTCCAAAGTCGAACGAATAGCTGGGCAATATATCCTTGTCGAGAATATTGTATACCGTACTTCCCAGCAATTCCCAGAACAAGATACTGTTTTGACGGGCATAAAAAGCAAAACCTTCGGTAGCCGCACAACGCGAAATAAGCCGTAGCCGCCTGCCGGTTATGGAACCTTTGCTATTGGCTTTAAGAAGCCGGTATTGCGTTTCAGTATTATTCCAACCGGTATAAATCCAATAATCACCGGTCTTACTCCTGATGAAATCGGAAGGATTTGAAGTAAACGATATTTGATCAATTTCAGTTCCATTGTAATCGAAACGGGAGATGGTTGAATTTTCAAAATTATAAAGTTCTACCCTTTTATTATAAATATCGATGTTGAATTCAACAGGGTTTTTCAGTTCCGGTTCATTTTTCGACTTGGTAGCTATTTTTTTTTCGCATATAGTATTGGTAAGGTTCCCCTGATTATCGAAACGATAAACGCACTGAGCACTTTTGTTGTCAAGAATAAAAAACTCATCGTCATCGACCCTCATTTCCATGTCGGGCATAATAATTCCATAGCGTTCAACCTGAAGCGCAATGAATGAAATTTCGCTAATGAGTTCCGACTCGATAAAACTATCGCCATAAGGTTCGGGAATATGAATTCTTGTTTGTGCCGATAAACTTCTTAATCCATATATACAAGCAAAACCCAGTATCAATATTAAACCCCTCTTCACCATGCTATTCATTTTTAAAACACTTATTTCATGATATTTTCCTGAAACCCTTTTGTCATCAGTATTTGATTTTCACCTGATTCGTCGGCATAAATCAAAAAAACCTCAACATTATCGAGTTTTACAATCAATTCTTGTGCCTTTTTTAATCCGAGCACCATTAAAGCAGTAGCCAGTGCATCGGCAGTCATACAATCGTTGGCTAAAACGGTAGCCGACAACAAGCTGTGATCAATTGGATATCCGGTTTCGGGATCGATGGTATGGGCAAATCTTTTTCCGTTCTCGTAATAAAAATTTCGATAATTACCCGAAGTTGCCATTGCCTTATTTTGAAGTTTCACAATAGCTTGCAAAGCACTTTGGGGGTCGGTTTCATTTTCGTTGGGTTCGTTTATTCCTATTCGCCATACATTCCCTTCATTGTTGACTCCTTTCGCAAACACCTCTCCACCAATTTCGACCAAGTAGTTTTCACATCCCAAACGATGTAATAATTCGCCAATTACATCAACGGCATAACCTTTTGCAATAGCACTAAAATCGAGCATTAAACGAGGATCGTCTTTTTCAATTACCATGTTGTTTAATCTAACTTTTTGGTAACCAACAAATGCTTTTATGCTATCGATCAATAATTCGGTAACCTGTTCTTTCTTTTTGAACCCAAAGCCCCACGCATTTACTAGTGGCGCAACCGTAGGATCAAAAGCGCCATTGGTAAAAGCCGATATTTCGAGTGATCTATTGAACACCTTAATAAAAAGCGAATCGAGAACTACTGGTACATTCTGGTTAACTTTTGATAAAACCGATTCGTTCTGATAGGTTGAAAGGGACATATCAATTCTGTGCAGCTCGGCTTCAATTTCACCAACCAAGTTGAAGCCCTTAGGACTTTGATATATGATGTTGTAATAAGTTCCAAAAACGTTACCATTGTTGGCGATGTATTGGGGCGAAGAAGTTTGGCATCCGCTAATTAAAGCAAACAGCAACAAAACGGCCACAAGTAATCTATTCATTGTCAGTATTTTATTGTTAATTTGTTTCTTTGTAAAAATAAAACAAATTATTGAAAAACCAATTGTGGCATCAGCATTTAAAACTAACGACCAATACTATTTCTGATGGCTTTCATGGCTTGATTCGCGGTCATTTCGCCTTGTATCACATCTTTAAAATAAATGAGGGTTTCAGCATGTTTATCATCCAATATCCAACTCGAGCTTTCATTGTAACGGTAGGTATTTGAACCGAACGACTCCTGCACATACTTTGCCATTTCTTCGTAATGATCACCTCCAAGGTTTGCACCTGCTAGATTACCTTTTATTCCAGTAGGGCACTTGGTGTAACGGCTCCACATTTCAGCAATATTTGGTTTATTAAGGGCTAAAAGAAACTTTACAGCTTCGTCGCGATTAGGTGCATTTTTGGGAACGCCCCAAGTTACCTGATAAGCTGCAGGATATATTTTATGTGGTTTAAACGATGGAAACTCAGCAGGCATGCAGCGCAATACTTTATTTTCGTCAATTCCTTTCCAAATATTGTACATCCACGAACCATTAATGTAAAAAAGACATTCGCCATCAATCATCATATTGTGCGAATCACCCCACGATGTTTCTTTCCATGACGGGTGTAATGGATGATACTTGGCAATCGATTCAAGCGCTGTGAGCGTTTTACCCCATGCTTTTAATCGTTTTTCGGTAATACCTGGTTTAAGGAATTCCTCGGGGCTGTCGAGTAATGATGCGTAAAGGTTAATCCCTAATGCAGCTGCTGTCTCCCAAACGTACGATTCGTATAATGGAATAACATAATCGTTGGGATTGTTTTGGTTATAGGTATCGAGGGCTTTTAAATAGCTTGCAAAGTCGTCGAAAGTCATTCCAAATTGTTTGATCTCGATACCAATTTTAGCAGCAACATCGAGGTTACACCACAATGCCCAATATTGACCTTCGACATAAGGACCAGGCACAACGCCATTCCAGTCAGCTTTTGCTTCATTGGTCAATAACTCGGGGTATGTACCATCGCAAAACTCGGCAATTTGACTAAAGTCAACAAAATGATCTTTTGCCCAATTGGGGTCATTTAACAAGTTAGTCACCTCGCGGTATTCGCCGTTTAGCCTAACAATGTCCCAGTCGGTAATATTTTCGGATACCACCCTCGCTGTGTATTTTTCGTTACTGGCACGATCCGAATGATCGTAATACACCTCTTCGGGAAATTTCAAGTTTACCTTTACCTCTTGATTTTCGAATTCGTAAACGCGGGCAATATTGCGTACAAAACTTTCTCGATCGCCTTCGTCCAACCAGTGGCCAATCATATTAATTGTAGCCGTTTGCTGGATTTCCTTTAAAGGTTTCCAAACTAAGTTTGAATTATCGTGTTGCGAACATGCAGGCAACAATGCGAATATTATCGAGAATAAAGAAATATAATAAAAAACAGATTTACAAGGGTTTTTCATTTTTTCAAATGCTTAATGGTTTAGTAAAAACTACACTTCGACATTGAAAAACTTAATGCTTTTCTCTAGTTCATCGGCTTCGATCTGTAATACTTTAGAATTTCGGGCCATTTCTTCAGCAGTAGCAGCGTATTGTTGAATAATCATATTCAAATCTTGAATTGCGCTGTTAATTTGTGATGCACCATTACTTTGCTCGTTGCTCGAAACAGTAATATCATTAACCAATTGCGAAGTAAGCTCAATTTCGGGTGCAAGTTTCATCATAAAATTATGTGCTCCCGTAGTAATGGTTACCGATTTGGCCGACAACTTGTTGATTTCATCCGCAGCAACACGGCTATTTTCAGCCAATCGACGAACTTCGCCTGCAACCACAGCAAAACCACGGCCATGTTCACCGGCGCGCGCTGCTTCAACAGCAGCGTTTAATGCTAGAATATTAGTTTGAAAAGCAATGTCGTTTACTATGGATATTTTCTTCGAGATTTCCTGAATATATTTCAAGCTCTCTTCTTCGCGCATAATTAATTGTTGAATGCCCTCGGTTGCTTTAATCGAGATTTGCTGCGTCCTTTCAGCACTTTCGGTGTTATTTTCAATCATGGCAACCATTTCTTCAACTGCCGACGAAACTTCTTCGGCCGACGAAGCCTGATGGCTTGATCCACTGGCAACTTTCAACGATATATCGTCGATTTGATTACTGGTTATGTTTACTTTTTCGGCACCTTGCGAAATCAACATCACAATTTCCCTGAGTTTTTCATTCAGATTATTAATGGCACTTCCGAGCATGCCAATTTCATCGGTTGATTTAATTTTGAGTTTATTTTTAGGCAAACGACCTTCTTGAATATCAGTTAAACGGCTCAAAACGAGATTAATATTCTTAGTGAAATAAATGTTCATCAGAATAATAATTACAACAGATGTGAGTATCAGGCACAATAGAGAGCCAAGAATAAAAGTAATGATGATTGATGTTTTCTCTTTACTCACACGATTAAGATGCGAATAGATGAACAAATGCCCCAAAAACTTCCCGTCATCGAGCCTAATTGGACTTATGGCTACCAAGAACTTTTCTCCATCTACATCAACCTCCTCAAAAACGTCAGTATCAACCTCGTAATCTAAGGCTTCGTATCCGCGAAGAATTGGTACATCGGTTTTATTTTTTCCATTATGTTCAGGGACTAACGAGAAATAGACTTTTCCATTTGCACCAACAATGATACATTCTTTGACAGGCTCGCCCACTAATTTCTCTAGTATTTCCTGATCCTCGGCCGATTCGTACCTCAACAAGCCCTTCGACATTAAATAACCAGGAGTTTGAAAGCTCTGCTTAAGTCCTGAATCAATTTGGTTGGTAAACCTATTGGTATAATATACTCCCAGAATTAACAACGCAACAAATTCGGTCAAAATAATCAACACCCCAATTTTAAAGGATAGTCGTTTAAAATTTAGTTTTCTCCCATTTTTCATTGTCAAAAGTTCTTAGTTAGATAAAACAACTATAATATTAGAAAAAATGATCAATCAATGCTTAAAGATAAATACAAATAATCTAATAACAATTCATCTAAGCAAAAT
>DATERL010000158.1:0-2461 GCA_035271585.1 Prolixibacteraceae bacterium | reverse complement strand
GAAATACATCGATGAAATAATAAAAGGTATCGATCCAAAAACTGAATTTCTAATAAGTGGCCCACATGTAAACTTTCCCATAAACAAATATGGCAAACAATTAAGCATTTTTAATTCGGTGGATGTTTTGATTAAAAGATTCAATTTAAAATAAGCCCTTTCGGTTTTGCAAACAAGCTATGATATTATAAAAAAATAGCTTATTTTAGAAAAACATTATTAAACCCCAAAACACCCAATATGATAAATCGAAAAAATAAAATACTAATTGTTGACGACGACAGCAGTGTAATCGAAATGGTTAGTGATTTTCTGACTTTAAAAAATTACGAAATTCTGGCCGCTTCAAATGGCAAAATGGCCATTGAAATTGCCATCGATGAATTGCCCGATTTAATTATCATGGACTGGGAAATGCCTGTCAAAGATGGCATTGCAACCCTTATTGAAATAAAAAACACCAACGAGACCAAACAAATTCCGGTGATTATGATTACTGGCCGCATGACCTCGATAGCTGACTTACAAACTGCTTTTGATGCAGGTGCCATCGATTTTATACGCAAGCCCATTGAACCAACCGAGCTCTTGGCCAGAACAAAATCGATGCTTATGCTGGCTCATTATCACAAGGAATCGGTTCGGAAAAAAGATTGGGAATTGACACTGCTTTCGCGCTCTAACACTCAAAACGATACCCTGCTGACCGAAATTATTGAAATGCTTGAAACAATGCATGAAAAATGCAGCATGGTTGATATGTTCATGTATAAAGAATTGCGTGGCAAAATCAGGCAATTGCAAAGCACCATTAACAATCATTCGTGGGATCAATTCGAAGAATATTTCAGAAACGTACACCCCAATTTTCATGAAAACCTTATGAGCAAACATCCCAAGATAAATCCCGAAGAATTAAAACTATGCTACTTATTGCGCTTAAATATGAACAGCAAAGAAATCGCCGCCCTCACCAACAAAGAGTTGAATAGTGTGGATGTTGCCCGCTATAGACTCCGAAAAAAGATGAAGATTGAACGTGATACTAAGCTGCACGAATACATATCTCAATTCTAAAATTGATTCACAACAGATCAAAAAAAGCCGCCCCTTTTAACAGAGACGGCTTTAAATATATTTAGCCTTGCGCCATTAATTCAATGGCCAATACCTTTTACTTCTTATAAACTTTTTTGTAACCGTAAATGGCGTTTTCGCCCAATTCTTCTTCAATGCGAAGCAATTGGTTGTATTTAGCCATACGATCGGAGCGACTCATTGAACCGGTTTTGATTTGGCCACTGTTGGTAGCCACAGCAATGTCGGCAATGGTTGAGTCTTCGGTTTCGCCCGAACGGTGCGAAGTAACCGAGGTATAACCCGCACGGTGTGCCATTTCGATAGCATCCAATGTTTCGGTTAAAGTTCCAATTTGGTTTACTTTAATTAAAATTGAATTAGCAGCACCCAATTCGATACCTTTTTTGAGGTATTCAACATTAGTTACAAACAAGTCATCACCCACAATTTGACATCTGTCGCCAATTTCAGCGTTCAATTTTACCCATCCGTCCCAGTCACCTTCGTCCATACCGTCTTCAATTGAGTCGATAGGATATTTGGCAACCAATTCGGCCAAGTAAGCAGCTTGTTCTTTTGAATTACGTTTAGCACCGTTTACACCTTCGAATTTCGAATAGTCGTAAATACCGTTGCTGAAAAATTCAGAAGCAGCACAATCTAAAGCAATAGAAACATCTTTACCAGGTTCGTAACCGGCATTTTTAATTGCTTTGATAATGCTTTCAAGTGCATCTTCGGTACCGTCTAAAGCAGGAGCAAAACCACCTTCGTCGCCTACAGCAGTACTCAAATTACGATCGTGCAATACTTTTTTAAGGTTATGAAAAATCTCAGCGCCCATGCGTAAGCCTTCGCGGAACGAAGGTGCGCCAATTGGACGAATCATAAATTCTTGGAATGCAATAGGCGCATCGGAATGCGATCCACCGTTAATGATGTTCATCATTGGAACGGGTAAAGTTTTCGCATTAACACCACCAATGTAGCGGTAAAGTGGCATTTCGAGGTAATTGGCAGCAGCTTTAGCAACAGCCAACGATACTCCCAAAATTGCGTTAGCACCCAAGTTACTTTTGGTTTTAGTTCCGTCGAGGGCCAACAATGCTTTATCAACACTAACTTGGTCTAAAGCACTCATGCCTTCAACTTCAGGAGCTATTTTTGTATTCACATTTTCAACAGCTTTCAAAACACCTTTACCGAGGTAACGTTTTTTGTCGCCATCACGTAATTCCAAAGCTTCGTTTTCGCCAGTTGAAGCTCCCGATGGAACTGCAGCAACGCCTTTGACTCCACTTTCGAGTGTTACTTCCACCTCAACAGTTGGATTACCACGTGAGTCGATTATTTCTCTACCATGTACTTTGTAGATATGCAT
>DATERL010000157.1:0-41050 GCA_035271585.1 Prolixibacteraceae bacterium | reverse complement strand
TTGTGATCGCGGCGTTGCAGTATGAACAACACAATAAAAGCAATTAAAACAACCGAAAGGATTATTACCAGTATATTTTTAATATCGATGGTCTTTTTGGCTTTTTGATTTATTTCGTCAGTCATTGTATTTTTATTTTATGCTCAAAAATAGGATTATTTTGCTTGATTAATAACGTATTGAGAACCTATTTTTATTGTGTTAATGAATAATATTTTAAAATGTTGTTTATGAAACTTTTCTACTCGATTGTTGTTCATTAAAAAAACAAAGATATGGATTTATCGGAGGTTAGACAGGAATATCGACAACGCATTTTAGATAAGACATCGGTTGATGCTAATCCGCTTGTGCAGCTAGAGAAATGGCTCATCGAAGCCAAGGGTGCTTCGTGTATGGAATATACCGCTATGACTATTGCCACGTCCAATGCAGATGGGCAACCTTCGGTGCGTACGGTTTTATTGAAGTTTCTGAAACCCGAGGGGCTGTATTTTTTCACCAATTACCTCAGCCGCAAAGGGAGAGATTTAGCCATTAACAACAAAGTGGCCGCTCACTTTTTTTGGCCCGAATTAGAGAGGCAAGTAAAAATTGATGGGATAGCACACAAAGCTTCACCCGAGATCTCGGATTCGTATTTCAACTCACGACCTCTCGAAAGCCGCATTAGTGCTGTTGCTTCGAAACAAAGCGTTGAAGTGCCCGATCGCGAAACTTTAGAAAAAAGCTGGAGCGAAGAGCATAAGCGGCTTGCAGTTACAAAAATTGAACGCCCCGAAAGTTGGGGTGGCTATCTTATAAAACCAACACGTGTCGAGTTTTGGCAGGGGAGGGAATATCGCCTGCACGACCGCATTCTGTATCAGAAATGTATCGATGGTTGGAACGTAAAACGTTTATCGCCTTAATTGTAACTGAGATTATTCGTTTCCGTAGTTGAATTTTTGTAAGGTGTGCCCCATTCGGTCGCGTTTGGTCTTCATGTAAAATTCGTTGTACTTATTGGGTTCAACTTCTATTGGAATATTTTCGATTACTTTCAGTCCGTAACCTTCGAGCCCAACTCGTTTAACAGGGTTATTGGAAAGCAGTCGCATTTTTTTAACACCCAGATCGCGTAAAATTTGTGCGCCTACGCCATAATCACGCTCATCGGGAGCAAAGCCAAGGTGAACGTTAGCTTCAACTGTATCGTAGCCTTCTTCTTGCAGTTTATAGGCTTTTATTTTATTCAACAGTCCAATGCCCCGTCCTTCTTGATCGAGGTAAACCACAACGCCTTTCCCTTCTTTTTCAATCAGTTCCATCGATTTGTGCAACTGGTCGCCACATTCGCAACGTTTCGACCCAAAAATATCGCCGGTAATGCACGATGAATGCATGCGAACCATAATGGCTTCGTCGCTTTCCCATGTCCCTTTAACCAGTGCAACATGTTCTTTTCCATTCGATGTTTGAAGGTAGGGAATGATCCGGAAATTTCCATAATCGGTTGGTAATTGGGCTTCTTCGCCTCTTTTTATAAGGCTTTCCTGCTCAATTCGGTAAGCAATCAAATCGGCAATGGTAATAATTTTAAGGTTGAATTTTTTAGCAATTTTGACCAGTTGGGGAAGCCTTGCCATGGTGCCATCGTCGTTCATTACTTCAACCAAAACACCAACCGGCTGAAGCCCGGCCATGCGTGCCAAATCGACGGCTGCCTCGGTGTGCCCCGAACGGCGTAATACGCCACGCTCTTTAGCTTTTAGTGGAAAAATATGTCCCGGGCGGCCCAGCTCGTCGGGTTTTGTTTTTGGATTAGCTAATAATTGAATGGTAACCGAGCGGTCGTAAGTTGAAATGCCGGTTGTGGTGTTGTGCCCTAATGCATCAACCGAAACGGTAAATGGTGTTTCGTGCATTGAGGTGTTTTTGCCCACCATCATTTCGAGTTCAAGTTCTTCGCAACGTTTTTCGCTTAGTGGGGCACAAATTAAACCTCTTCCTTCTTTCGACATGAAGTTGACCATTTCGGGTGTTATTTTCTCGGCAGCGGCAATAAAATCGCCTTCGTTTTCACGGTCTTCGTCATCAACCACTATTATGATTTCACCATTCCGAATAGCCTCAATGGCTTCGTCAATTGTATTTAATTTTATTTCCCCCATTTTATTGGTATTCTCTGATTTTTAGGTTGCAAAAGTAATAAAAAATGATGCTTTTATTGCATCCTTTTGGCTTTATCCCATGCTGCGGGTTGTTTTCCTTTGAAATACCGAAGCTGGCCACGTAATGTTGCAAAGTTAATGGCAGTAAAGTAGTAGGGTAAAAAGGTAAGTGATATTTTTTTTGTTTTTTTGTCGCTTAGCTTACCCACTAATGCCAGTAGGTAAAAAAAGGTTTGAAATATTAGCAGGGCCAACCAATACAGATTGCCTCGGGTAGTAATTGCAAGGTAGATATTGATTGGGTAAAGCAGAAAAAAGCACCACGGTGCGAAAGTCCATCGTGATACCTTATGCGAGAAAAACTGGAATGATAATCGAGGATGTTTAAAGGGGTTTAATAATTTCGTTGTGCGAAACATGGTTTGCCATCCTCCTGCGGCAATCCGTACTTTTCTTTTCAGTTCTTCGGTCATGTTAAACGACGCTGTTTCGGTAGCCACTGCACCGGGAGCATAGGTTAACCTGAAGCCCTTTTCAATAATGTTGAACGAAATTACCATGTCGTCAAGAATGGTATCTGAAGGGATGGTTTCGAACAAGGAGCGGCGTATCGAAAATAGTTCGCCAACAGCGCCAACGGGTGCAAAAAAACGGGCATCGAGTTTCTTTAACCACGATTCGAATTGCCAGTATAATCCTTCGCCTGTACCTGCTGCATTGCTTTCTGAACCCGATATAACTTTTTTTCGCCCAGCAACACATCCAATTTTTGGGTCGGTAAATTGGGCAGCAATTAATTGAATTGCCTCTTTGTTGAGGTTGGTATTGGCATCGGTAAAAACAACAACTTCGGAGCTAACGAATTGCATACCACGGTTCATGGCATTTATTTTGCCTTTTCGTTCATCATTATGGTAAACGGTTATTCCATCTTGTTCTTTCAAAAATTTATCACTGCCGTCGGTCGATCCATCGGTAACGAATACGATGGTGAATTTATCGCGTGGATAATCGAGTGCAAAACAGTTTTCAATTTTTTTATCTAGAATGTCTATTTCGTTATATGCTGTTACAAAAAGTGTTACGTTGGGCCAGTCTTTTTTATTGGGGGGTAAAACGGGTGCTTCTTTTTCCCGTATAAAACGTGTTAACACGTATAATACGAGCGCATAACCAAAGTAGGCATAAAAAAATAAAAGCGCGAGTATCCAAAAAACAATGGTCATGTTGTGTGCTTGTTGTAAAAATTAATTAACCGTTTTGCAATATTTTGGTTCGAATAGTTCGATTGAACAAATGTAAAGCAATTCTCCGAGATTGAGTGTGCTAATTGCTCTTGTTGGAGCAAGTGCGTAATGTTGTTGATAAAGAGGGAGGGCGTATCGCCAATCATTGCGTGTACTTTGTGATTAATATCAATGCCTTCGCAGCCAATGGTAGTGGTAACAATTGGTTTTTTAAGGTTCATGGCTTCAATAATTTTTACCCTCATGCCACTGCCCGAAAAGAGCGGAGCAATCATTATGCCTTGATTCAGCATGTAGTCTTTGGCATCGGGTACTTCGCCGGCGTATGTAATGTTTTTCTTTTTGAATTTATTGACCAGCCAGCTTGGTGCATTTCGTCCAGCAATGGTGAGTTGTAAGTTGGGAAAATTTTTGAGTAGCTTATTCCAGCATTTATCTAAGAACCAAACCAATCCTTCTTGGTTGGGTGCCCAGTCGAGCGCACCAATAAAAAATAGATTATCGAATTTTTGCTGAATATTGTTTTGAGCTTCTTCTAAGTTTATTCCGGCTGGTATTACCAATGCGGGCTTTTTGTTGCCCAATTTGTTCAATTTAATTAGGTCACGTTCAGTAATTGGAATCAGCAAATCGTACTGGTTTATCATGGCTTTTTCAAAAATCTTTAGCCTATTAACCAGTATTTTAAGGTATAGTTTTTTCAAGCCTGAAGAGTTGACCAGCAGGCGTTCCCAAATTTCAAATTCAATGTTATGACCTCGATAAACTATTTTTGCCTTGCTGTGTTTTCTAATCACTTCAATATAGGGGTAAAGGTAAAGTCCTTCGAGTTGAATAATGTCAAAATGATTGACTTTCAAGAGTGATTCGAGCTTATTACTGTACTTTTTCGTAATAAAGCGTTCGGCATTATAAGGTAGATCAGAAAAAAGCAGGTTTTTTATTGCTGGAATAAATTGAATGTTTGCCGGTACTTCAACCAAATGAAAGGTGATTTTTGAGGCTACCTGTTCAGGTATCTCGAAAGGGGTAATGTGGTGTTTCAGCGTATTCATAACCAATGCAGTTACTTTGTGTCCAGCATTGGTCAGCCCTTTCATCATTCCGAATGTGGCAATTGAGCCACCGTCGATGGGCGGATAAGGTGATTTATTGGTTAAAAACAGTATTTTCATTGTTATGTTTTTTCCGTTTTTTAGGAATGAACCTGAAAAAATTCATTGATCTTATTATTCGGTTATAGGTTTCCGAATTGAGTAATAGTGAGTCGGTTACCGCTTGATGAGTTAGTATAATACCAATAATGAAGAAAAAAATGGTAGGTACCCATAAAACCATGTCGATTTTCCAAACCCCTTCGCGCGAAACCTTTTCACCAATAACCGAAATTAAATAATAGGTGATAAACAGCAAGATAGAAATAACTACCGGCATTCCGAACCCTCCTTTTCGAATAATTGCGCCCAGCGGTGCTCCAATAAAAAAGAACATCAAACAGGCTAATGAGAGGGAGTACTTTTTTTGTAATTCAACCACATGTTTATTGATCTGAACAAAACGGTTGCTTATTTCGGGTTCGTATTGCAGTATGGTTCGTTGATTCTGTTGAGCAATTTGTTGTGTCGTGTTTAAAAGCGAAGCACGAGTTGTTTTTGTCAATGATTGAAATAGCGTATCGAGTTGAAAACACGTGTTGAGTGCCAATAGTGAATCTACATTAATGCTATCAGGATAATAATAGTTGATCATTTGTTTGTCGAGCAGTTCGTTGTAACGCAGTCCAAAAGCAAGCAGCAGCTCTTTTTCAACATATTTCAATTTTAAGGAATCAATTACACTGCTTAATTGATTACTTGATAACATTTTATAAATATCCTTGAAATATTTTTCATCCATACGTTTAAGATTGTAGTTTTTTACTCCAATAACCACTTCTTGTTCTTTAAACTTTTCTCTTCTAAACGGATTGGAATCCTTGGCTTTACGGTCGCCAGCTTTTTCGTCGGTATAGCTTTCGCCATTGTAAAGCTTTAGAATCATAAATTGTTTATCGTCGGATATGTTGAGGTAGCCCGAATCGGCTAGGGTAACGTTTACATTGCCTTTTTGGTCGGTATGGTCATAAATCATAAGGTTGAGTAAAGCCTTGGTTTCGGGGTCGCGGCTGCTAACCTTAATGCTATATCCGTCCATATCGTTCGAAAAAACACCTTCTTTAATAATCATCTCGGGACGTTGCTCTTTAACGCTCCACAGTAGTGCAGCAAATTTAGAGTTCGAGATAGGGATGACCTGATCGGCCATAAAAAAAGCCACCAAAACGGTAATAATGTTGAAAAAAATGAGTGGGCGCATAATTTTTAAAAGTGAAACGCCACTTGCTTTAATGGCCAGTAACTCGAAACGCTCACCCAGGTTACCAAAGGTCATTATCGATGCCAGTAATACAGCCAATGGAAGTGCGAGCGGTACAAGGCTCAACGAGGCATACGACATTAGTTCTATAATAACGTCGTTGCCAAGTCCTTTGCCAACCATGTCGTCCAGGTATTTCCATAAAAACTGCATCAGCAGAATGAAAACACAGATGAAAAAGGTTAATACAAAGGGGCCAATAAAACTTTTAATAATGTATGAATAAAGCCGCTTCATGGTTACAATACTGTATCGTTTTGCAAAGCTAAAAATATGAATCGATATGCCCCAAAATTAATCTTTAAAAATAAATAAAAACCACACTGAAAACTTGACGTTTTACGGATGATATAACGTAAAATGTAAGTTGTTGTTGTTGATGAACTGCAATATTATGGCAAATTAGAGATAGAAAAGCACTTTTGTTATTTTAACAACACGCTTTTTTTAAACGGGCAATTTTTTTTTCAAAATAGAATAGTCTTGCGTTTAGTAAAAAACACAATATTATAAATATTGTGTTTTAAAACGATAAAATAGATTAATTACAAAATCGGCTAGACGGTTTTGGTCTGGTGTAATAACTGAATTGCAAACTATTCTTTAGTATAAAGTTTACATTTTCTGCACGCAATAAATAGTATGTAATATGTTTGATTGTGCTAATGGTAATTAGGAACCCAACACTTGTTTTAACGATGCCACCTGTGTATCCCACAACGTACGGGTTTCTTCCATTTCGTCGGAGTAGACATAATCGGTAACAATTAACGAAACATCGTTGGTCAGTTCGTCACGTGTAATTCTGAATTCAAAGTAAGATTTGTCTTCAACCCATTCGAAGCGTACAATCAGGTTTTCTTTTTTGAATATCAGCTCGGCTTCTTGCCCAATATTATCCCATAAAAAAGTATATTTTTTACCGTTAACTGCAACATCGTCGGCAAACCACTCCGAAAGACCCGAAGCAGAACTAAGCCTGTTGTATAATACTTTGGGCGAACAATTAATAACGTACTCTAATTCTAATTTTTGTTTGTCCATTGTGTTTGGTGTATAACTTCTGGTCGCAATATATCAATTTCCTTTAAATAATACGAACATCGATCAATTAATGTGCAAAACTAATCAATAAATAACATGACCTTCTACATGATTAGAACTGTTGATGCTCTCAAGTTTGAAGTTTATGACTTTGTTTATTAGTTTGTTATTGTAAACTGTTTCCACCCGAACATAATTATCAGTCCATCCAAAAATTCGATTTTCTTTTTCGTGGTGTTCGAACAACACTGGACGAATTTTTCCCAATTGACTCTCGTAAAATAGGTGGTGCTTGCGTTCCGACAGGTCAATGTATCTCTGTACGCGTACTTTGCGTTCGTTAATGGGTACCACGTGCGGAATATTAAGGGCAAATGTGCCTGGGCGTTCCGAATAAGGGAAAACGTGCAGTTGCGAAATATCGAGATCGAGCAAAAAGCGATACGATTCCTGAAATAGCTCGTCGGTTTCGCCATTGGTGCCGGCAATTACATCAACGCCAATAAACGCGTCGGGCATCAGGGTTTTGATTTGGTGAATACGGCTGGCAAAAAGTGCGGTGTCGTATTTCCGCTTCATGAGCTTTAATACTTCATCGGAACCCGCTTGCAAAGGAATATGAAAATGTGGAACTATTCTTTGCGAAGTGGCAACGTATTCAATAACCTGATTATTGAGCAAATTGGGTTCAATCGATGAAATGCGGATGCGTTCGATCCCTTCGACCTGGTCAAGTGCTTTCACCAAATCGAAAAATGTTTCGCCGGTCGAACGTCCAAAGTCGCCAATGTTAACCCCGGTCAGAATAATCTCCTTGATGCCTTTATTAGCAATATTTTGGGCTTCGGCTATTGTGTTTTCAATGCTGTCGTTGCGGCTCATGCCACGTGCCATGGGAATGGTGCAATAGGTGCAAAAATAATTACAGCCGTCTTGCACTTTTAGGAAAGTACGGGTACGGTCACCATACGAGTAGGCCGAAAAAAAGTTTTTGATTTTTCGATAATCGGTAACGCGTACTATTGGAACTTCGTTTTTTTGTAAATCGTTGATGTAGCTAACGATGTTGCTTTTTTCGCCCGAACCCAATACATAATCAACGCCATCGATCCCAGCTATTTCGTCACTTTTTAGTTGTGCGTAACATCCGGTAACTATCATTATCGCCTTGGGGTTGCGTTTCATGGCCGAGCGCACCAAACTACGGCTTTTTTTATCGCTTTCGGCGGTCACCGTGCACGAGTTAACGATATACACGTCGGCCTGTTCGCTGTACTCTACCCGTTCGAAACCCAAGTCCTCGAATTGGCGGGCCATGCTGCTCGACTCGGCAAAGTTGAGTTTACAGCCCAGCGTATAAAAAGCTACTTTTTTTCCTTGATAATCCTTCTCCGTCATCTTCGTGCTTGAATTGAGGGCACAAATATAACTATTTTGGAATAATTCTAAATAGCATAGATCCTAAGCAAATAATTATTTGACAGTTTTGCACCTTTAAACAGTTGGTTATTTAATGATTTTAGTTTTTTTCAATAAAGAATCCCCCACCGGCAATAGTTAAAGGCTGGTGAGGGATTTTTATCCTATACAAAGAAAAATGTGGAAGCTTATCCGGCTTTTCTTTTATTATTTTGTAATGATGAAATTTGTTGATTGACTAAATCGACCCATTTCTCGATCATTTGAAGTTCATCACCCAAAATAGAAGACACCTCGGAATCGTAGAACTCGAGCAGATGAATTTCTTTTTGTTTCGATTGAGGAACCAACTCAAGCTCCAGCTTATCTAAAACTCTTACACTTGATCCTTTGCTGCCTACAGTATGGCCGGTTTCAATCTTTCTACAGCTCTGGATATCACTTAATTGGATAGTGTCGGTGTGTTCTTGTTCATTTTTTTTCCGGTAAAAGAAGAGTACTCCGGCCTGTTTGTCTAAACCAATGGCTGTTGTGTCCCAGTAATCGTTTACCGTTATTTTATGTTGTCCTTTATCGGCTAAGGCAATTATTTTCAATAAAAGACCTTGTTTTTTATTTTTCCTTTTCATTGCTAACCATACAAAAGGAGTAATACATAGCACAATAAGTGCTGCATCGATTATTATTATTTTTAAACTCATTTCAATTTTGTTTAAATATGATAAATACAATTAATGGGTTTTATAAATTAATAAAACCTAAACCACTACTATTCAGTTGACCTGAATAGCACAATATTTAAACAAGAGAAATTACCAGTGGTAATGAAAAGGGAAAATGATGTCGCTTTTACGAAAGCGAATTAGCTGGTTTGTGACATAACGTAAATACCGGGAGTAACGGTTGAGACCTATGTGTTCGGAAAATCTTACAAGTGCTTGAAATTTGGTTAGATTATGTTTTTCGGAGGTTGGCAAGGTATGGTTTACTGCCGTTACCTCATTTTCGAACAAGCCAATGGTGTTGTTTAGTGCCAATGGCACCAACATTACTTGTTGTTTGTGCCTAATATCAAGCTCATTATAGCTAGCCGATTGTTCGGTTAGCGGAACAATACTGCTGGCGATGTTGCCATAAAGCAACACGCTCAGTATTATACCAATAAGAATGATGATTTGTTTCACACCACAAAAATAGCCTTTATTGCGGCATGTTGTTGACCAATGTCAATATATATTTTAAATCAATATTTACAATCCTGGGCATTGTTACAATGGCAGTGTCCAGTGCGTTCCCTTAGCGCAATGCACATCATGTGGCCAATATCGGCGGCAGTATGTGCAACTAACACACCGGCATCTTCAAGTGCCTTTATTTTACTGGCGGCAGTTCCCTTCGATCCGCTGATAATGGCTCCTGCATGGCCCATGCGCTTTCCTTTTGGTGCCGATGCTCCAGCAATAAACGCCGCCACGGGTTTGCTTACGTTCGATTTGATGTATTCGGCCGCCATTTCTTCGTCGTTGCCACCAATTTCGCCAATCAGCACAATGGCTTCAGTTTCGGGGTCATCTTCAAACATACGTATTACGTCGATATGGTTCAATCCGTGAACCGGATCACCACCAATACCCACGGCCGTTGTTTGTCCCAATCCAGTAAGTGTGGTTTGGTGTACGGCTTCGTAGGTTAGTGTTCCAGAGCGCGATACAATGCCCACTTTTCCTTTTTGATGGATAAAACCGGGGGCAATTCCCACTTTAGCAACTCCGGCTGTGGTAATGCCAGGACAGTTGGGGCCTACCAAAATTGAATTGGACTTTTTCAGATAGTTGTGCACGTTGAGCATGTCGCGCACTGGAATTCCCTCGGTAATGGCTACAATAAGTCTGATGCCCGCATCAGCTGCTTCAATAATGGCATCGGCAGCATAAGGTGCGGGAACAAAAATCATGGTGGTGTTGGCCGCAGTTTCTTTCACGGCTTCTTTCACACTTCCAAAAACTGGAAACCCGTCAATGGTGGTTCCTGCTTTGTGAGGGTTTACACCACCAAACACTTTGGTTCCGTATGCGGCACACGCCTTGGTATGAAATAATCCGGCTTTTCCGGTAATTCCTTGGGTAATGAGCCTGGTATTTTGATCGACTAATATGGACATGGTTCTGTTATTTTTTACTTACTGAAACTGCTTTTCGTGCGGCATCGTCGAGGTTATCGGCACTGATGATGTTGAGCCCCGAGTTTTTAATAATTTCTTTTCCTAAATCGACATTTGTGCCTTCGAGGCGAACGATTAAGGGAATATTGAGTCCGCTTTTTTTCACGGCGGCCACAATGCCATTGGCAATGGTATCGCATTTCATAATACCACCAAAAATATTCACCAAAATGGCATCGACGGTACGGTCGGTCGAAATAATATTGAAAGCTTTGATAACGGCCTCTTCGGTAGCCGAGCCGCCCACATCGAGAAAGTTGGCCGGTTCGCCGCCATTGTGTTTAATTGAATCCATGGTGGCCATGGCCAGCCCCGCACCGTTTACCATGCAGCCAATGTTACCGTCGAGCGATATGTAGCTCATACCGTATTTGGCTGCTTCAATTTCGGCCGTGGTTTTGTCGCTGTTGGGATCACCTCCGGTTTTGAGCTGACGGAATACTGCGTTCTCGTCGATATCGAATTTGCAATCGAGCAGGGCCAGTTCGTTTTCGGCAGTTACAATAAGCGGGTTAATTTCGAGCAGCGTGGCATCGTATTTCAAATAAACATCAAACAGTTTTTGCAACACATCGCTAAATTCGTTGATAAGTGGCCCCGATAAACCTAGGAATTCGGCACCTTGGGTTTTGAGTTGTTCCGACAATGGTTTTCCAAACGTAGGATAAAGGCGCAAAATGCGTTCGGGCGTTTCTTCGGCCACCGCTTCGATGTCCATTCCCCCATCGGGCGAAATCATGATGAGCGGGTTTACCTTGGCACGGTCGAGTAAAATGGCCACGTAAAACTCCTTGGCAATATTGCTGGCCGCCTCAAGTAAAACCGAATGCACTTTTACACCCCCAGGACCAGTTTGGTTCGTAATTAACTGCATACCTATTAATTGCTGAGAAAACTGAACAGCCTCTGCCTCGTTGGTGAAAAATTTTATGCCGCCGGCTTTGCCTCTTCCGCCGGTGTAAGCCTGGGCTTTTACCACTCCTTTAACAATGCCCGATTTTTTGAGCGCTTGGGGAACATCATCGGCGTGTTCAATATGAATGCCCACCGGGACTGGTAAACCGGCTTTACGCAACAATGCTTTAGACTGATATTCGTGTAATTTCATAAAAAAGAGAATTTTCAATTTAACAAACATACCCCAATGGGAGTGAACATAAATAACTAAACAACAAAAATGAATTTATTGTTCTACGAAAAACATGTCAAATAACATTGAATCGATTAAATGAACGCTTCAATTAGTCACATTTTAAAAATTCAATTAATTATTGGTGCTTGCGTTATTGGCATGTTTTTTAATGTACTGGGTTGGGGTAAGCTTGAATTCGCTTTTAAAGTGTTTGGTAAAATAGCGTGGGTCGTTAAAGCCTACTTTATAGGCAATTTCCATAACCGTTAACTGGCTTTTTTCGAGTAATTGTGCTGCACGTCTTACACGCATAATTCGGATATACTCGATGGGGGTTTTGCCCGTAAGTGCCAACAGTTTATTGTACAAATGTGCCCGGCTAATTCCCACATCTGAACTGAGTTTTTCGACCGAGAATTCGGGCTCCTGCATATTTTCTTCGGTAATTTTTTTCACTTTAGTAAGGAACTTTTCATCAAGCGATGTGATGCTGATTTCGGAGGGTTGTATCTCAAAGTTTTTCTGGAAGCGTGTTCTTAAAGCTTGTCGCAATTCAATCATTTTTTTGATGCGCAAAGCCAGCAATTCAAAATTGAAAGGCTTGGTGATGTAATCGTCGGCTCCATTTTCGAGGCCTTCGAGTTGTTGTTGGTCGGTGGTGCGGGCGGTAAGTAAAATAACTGGAATGTGCGAAGTGCGTTTATCTGTTTTTATGGTACGGCAAAGTTCAATTCCATCCATGCCCGGCATCATAATGTCGCTCACCACCAGATCGGGCATTTGGTGTGGGATTAAATCCCAGGCCTGATCGCCATTGGCGGCTTCCAAAATCTCGTATTCTGTTTTTAGGTTGTCTTTCAGGTAAAACCTGATGTCGGGATTGTCTTCAACAATCATCAACCTGCAAGGTTTATTTTTACCATCGAGGGCTGTGTCTGTTTCGTCGTTTACAAATTCAACTTTCGGGCTAATTACTTCCTGTGTTTTTTGCTGCAATTTGAATTGTTGTTTCAGTGGCAAAATTACTTCAAAGCAGCTTCCCATGTTGGGTACACTATTTACTTTTATGGTGCCCTCGTGCATTTGCACAAACTCGCGGGTGAGCGACAAACCAATACCACTGCCTTTGTTTACGGTCACTCCCTCGGGTATATTTTGTACAAAACGTTCAAAAATTAATTCTTGCTTTTCCTGTGGAATGCCAATTCCTGTATCGCGTACCTCGATGCGCACTTGTTGTTGTCCGGTTTGTGAATTCTCGTAAACCAGGTTAACATCGATACTGCCGTTTTCGGGTGTAAACTTAAAAGCATTTGAAAGCAGGTTGAAAAGAATTTTTTCAATTTTATCGTAATCGAACAAAGCTTTGAGCTCGGTTACATTTGTGCTAAACGTAAGTTTTAGATTGCGTGATTCGGAAAGGTCGGAAAACGATTCGGTAGCGTCGCGGCAAAACGAAATCAGCTCGCCTTCGCGCGCGTCGAGAGTAAGGCCTTGCACTTCGAGCCGCCTGAAATCGAGCAGTTGGTTAACCAGGCTCAACAAGCGCCGTGCGTTGCGATGAACCAACTTTAACTGTTGTTGGTCGGCGCTGTTTATGGTGGTTTTTATAATGCGATCGAGCGGCGAAATAATTAAGGTGAGTGGAGTTCGAAACTCATGACTAATGTTGGTGAAGAATTTCATTTTCAGCATGTCCATCTCGTGTACTTTGATGTTTTCGAGCCTTGCTTGTTCTTCTAAGAACTTATTTTTAACCCGTTTTATTACCAAAAAGATAATAAATGAAACCAATGAAAAGACGAATATCAGGTAGAGTGAATAAGCCCATTTGGTTTTCCAAAAGGGAGGCAAAACATTAATGGCCAATTGAATTTCGTTCGATTTGATCTGGTTTTCCACATCGGTGCAATAAACACGTAAAATATAGTTGTCGGGATGAAGGTTGGTGTAAGTTATTTCGCGGCTATTTGTTCCAGTGCTGAGCCAGTTGTCGTTAAACCCCTCGAGTTTATAATGAAAAACAATTTTTTCGGGAAGCAGGTAATTGATGGCCGAAAAACCGATTGAAAATGTTTTTTCGGAATGTTTTAGTGCGATCGATTCGGTATAATTTAAGGCATTATGAAGTAGCACACGTTGGTTCAGTTCTTTGCCAATTTCGACCAATTCATTTTGAATTTTCAAATCGGTAAAAACCACTTTTGGGTTGAATAGTTTATTTCCCAAATTGGCTGGTTTAAAAATGCTAAAGCCATCGGCACCACCAAAAATTAGCTCTCCATTACGAGTTTTCAGCGCGGCATGTTCGTTGAACTCTTTGCCATGCAAACCATCTTTTTCGTCGTAATTTTTAGTGCTAAAAATCACTTTGCCTTCTTGTTCGGTAATAATAAGATTGGTTAAGCCCTGCGGAGTGCCCAACCACATGTTACCATCGTTTGCCTCCAGTATGGTCAGGATATTATTATCGAGTATGCCAATTTCTTCGCCCAGCACGCTGAATTTTTTGGTTTTTGGATTATATAAATTTAAACCCTCACGGGTAGCAATCCAAACCCATCCGCGACTGTCGCAATACACATCGAGCGTTGCATTGCTGCTAATGGTATTGTCGGCATTCTCGCTGCGTAAAAACTGTGAGAAACGGCCGGTGTTTTTGTCATAAAAATCAACTCCGTTCGATGTGGCGAACCATAAATTACCTTTTTGGTCTTCGGCAATCGACATGATGAAATTTGAGTTGGCTAGCGCACTCCCAAAAGGGGTGAAATGACTAAAGGATTGGTTGCTACGGTCGAAAACCGAAATGCCACCGCCCAATGTTCCAATCCAAAGCTGTTTGTCATTGTCTTCGTATATCGCCCAAACATTATTGTTCGAGAGCGAACGGGTATTTTGCGGGTCGTGTTGGTAGTGTTTAAAAGTGTTACCGTCGAAACTGTTTAAGCCGCCCATGTAGGTTCCAATCCATAATATTCCTTTGTGGTCGATACACAAATCAACAATAACATTGCTGCTGAGCGAGTTAGTGTTGTTGGGCTGATGAAGGTAACTTTTAAATGTTTTGGTGTTGCGGTTGAAGTAGAGCAAGCCGCCACCGTTGGTGCCCACCCATAAGTTGCCTTTTTCATCCTCGGCAAAAGTGTTTACGTCGTTGTTGGTGATCCAATTGTTGCGTGTGGGGTTTTGGGTATAATTGCTAAACTTAAATAAATCGGGGTGGTAATAGTTCACTCCTTTTTTGTAGGTGCCAATCCAAATAATATCGTTGTTGTCTTTTAAAATTGTGGTAATGCTATTTTGCGACAAACTGTTTTTATCGCCCTGATCGTACTCAAAAACGGTAAGTTTCCCCGATTTTTTATCAATTAAGTTTAACCCGCCATGATCGGTTCCTATTAGTATATCGCCATTTTGTTTGCATGTAATACAGGCAATGTTATCGTGGCTTATTTTGTGCTTTTTCGAATGGCTATTGTAATGCACCAATTGCATTTTTTTAGTGTCGAGGTGGAAAACTCCATATTCGCTGTTCACTATGTAAATCCAAGGCTGGTCGTCGTTATCGAGATAAAAATTGTAATCGTTAAGGGAAAATTGAATATCGTCGAGTTCCGAAATTATGCGCCTAATAACCTGGTTTGTTGATTGGTTAATCACTTCAATTGAAACGCCACGGCTTAACACCCAAAAATTACCTTTTGAGTCGATTTTTGCATCGGTAATGGCATTGGGCAGTAACTCGTGACCAATTCGCAAATGGACAACAGAGTCGGTTTTTACATCGTATTTATAAACACCGGTGTTGCGATGAAATAGCCATAAATTGCCCTTTTTATCGCCGATAACATTGGCGATATCGTTACGTGGAATATCGATTCCCCGGTTGAAAATAGGGTGTTCGGTGCCGAATTTTTCGGTTTTTGGATCGAAGATAGTTAAACCAACAAAAGTGTTGATCCACAATTTGCCGCTATTGTCTTCGTAAATATCGTAGATGTAGTTGTCGGGCAGCGAAGTGGAATCGTTGTCAATTTTTTTGAAAACCTTAACCGAATGCCCGTCGAAACGATTTAAACCATTAACCGTGCCCACCCACAAGTAGCCGTGGCTATCGTTGCAAATGGCTTTAATCTGGTTGCTCGATAGGCCATTGTTAATGTCGAGGTGTTTAAACTGCATATTATTAGCGCTTACATCTAGCGATAGCAATACCAATATGCTGCTTATGTATATCAATAATTTTTTCATTACAGTGTAAAGTTAAAAGCTTCGTTTAAACCTCATTAAAAAAGGGCAACTATTCCTTAAGTTTTACTTTTTTTACTAAACGGAGTATTTTATTATCGGGGGATAAGCGCTTATTTATCAAAACCCTAAATTAGTATTTGATACCACAATAAAAAGTTTTTTTACTTAAAAGTCACAACATCATTATATTTGTTGAAGACAATAATAAACCTATTCCGCTGAGTTAATAAGTAACTTGAAAATTATCAATATGAGAAGTTGTTTTTTATCAAAGCATAACTGCTCGTTGGGTTGCAATTAGTATCAAAGGAATTGTAAATGGGCTTTGGTCAACTATATTTCATTTTTACAACCACTTTTTTCGCTTAAAATACCATAACATCACCAATGTTACAATTATCATTATTCCCCACATTATAAAATAGCTGTATCGGTAGTGCAGCTCGGGTAAATAATCGAAATTGGTGCCGTAAATACCAACAATAAAAGTAAGCGGAATAAAAATGGCAGCGAAAATGGTAAGCACCTTCATTACGTCGTTGGCGCTGTTGGTGAGGTTTGTATTGTAAATATTCAATTGGTCGCTGGTCATGGTGTAATAAATTTCAACCGTTTCGAGGGTTTGTGTTACGAGGTCGTCCAAATCGGCAAAAAAAGGAAAATTATCGGGGTCGATATATGGTGTTTCAAAGTTTTTAACCTTAGTTGTAATTTCTTTTGCCGGCCTTACTGTTTTTCTGATGTAACTGATTTCGGTTTTATGACGGTAAATATTTTGCACGAGTTCTTTGTTATGATTGCTTAAAATATTTTCTTCGTCGGCTTCGATAAGTTCACCCAATAAACCAACACAAAGCAAATAGTTATCGGCTATGGTGTCGAAAATCCGATAAAGTAAATAGTCGGAGGAGCTGCCCCTTAATTTTCCGATGTTTTGACTTAAACGGTTGCGGATAGGGTCGAAAAAATCGCCTACTTTTTCTTGAAAAGTAAGCACGTAGTTTTTGCCAAGTACCATAACAATGTGTTCGGCCGAAATTTTTTGTTCTTTTTCTTTAAATAAAAGCATTTTCAAAAAGAAAACCAGGTTTTCACCGTCTTCGACTACTTTGGGGCGTTGGTCGGTATTCACAATATCGTCGAGCACCAATGGCGAAAGACCAAAATGCTTACCCACCTTAATGATTATGCTCTTGTCGTGTAAGCCATCGATATTAAGCCAGTTGATTTTGTCAGGTGCGATTAAATCAAATGTCTGCTCTATTTTTTCGAGTTCGTTTTCAATAATATTGTCACCATTATAGCTGATTAACCTAACGCGGGCTTGTTCCATTTTTTGTTTCCCAACAAAATTGATGTCGCCGGGCGATTTACCGATTAATACTTTTCTACTTTTTAAAAAACGTGCCATAAATAAAAGATTGTTAGATTAATAGATATTAGTATTAAGACAGAATATAGAGCACTAATATTCAATTACTTAACAAGGCATTCTGCAATTAGCTGATGTCTTTCTGATCGTGGGCATTAACAAATAGAATAGTGCCCAACTGGTCGTAGCCCTTAAACAGATTTTGTTTTTCGTGCTTTAGTGTATCTTCTAAAAACCCGATAATGGTTAACGCGGCATCTTTCGATTTTTCGTTAATAATGGCTTTGGTCGAAACATTATCTTGTAAAGGAATGATGTTGATATTTTTTGAACTAATGGGCAATCTGCCTGAAACGATCATCAATTCGAGGTTTGCTTTTTCGGTGGCAACTCTCTTTTCTTCACAAACACTGAATATGGTGATGGTTGATTTTTTCCATTCGGGATGGCCTAAAATGATGAAACTGAGTAGAATCATCAGGTTGGCATTGTCGTAATCGCCTGATTTTATCCACACATGGATGCCATTCTTGAATTTTATGGGTGTATCGGAACAGGCAAGGAAGCAAACATCAAAATCACCTGCATTAATGAGTGCGAAGTTGTCGATTATGTTATCGAGGTTTTTGTAGGTTTTTTTGTCAAAATCGAGTATCATCATGTTATTTTCCATGCCCGAAATGCCCGGCAGCTGAATGGCCTGTGCTATGGCCGAAGTATAGGAGGGCGAAATGAGCGAGTCGATGTACACGTGATTTTCTATTCCCTTGTGGATTTCGATAATCTTTTTCACTTCAACGTTGGCCATTTCTTTATTGGCTTTTGAAAAATAGCCCAATATCAAGTGTAAATAGGTTCCAAAACCATAACGAAACGAAATCCATTTCAGGAATCTCAGCGTATTGATACGTTCAAAAGTGTCTTGCGATATACAAATTGCGCTGGGTCGCCACTCTTTGTTCGTTCCTTCTTTTTGTTGTTTTTGCACAAACATTTGCAGTTCGCGGTTCAATTGAAAAACTGTGTTGGCAAATATTGCTTCGAATCCTTTCCGCTCTTTATTTTGATAGCTGATATAAGTGTACAAAACAGCCATAAATATAAACGATAAAAGAGCATAGCTGGTGTTAATTTTAAACATCACCCAAACGGCCACAACAAAACCTGTAAACGAGATGTACCATTTCGATTTAAACGATGGGCGGTACGATGGCGAAGCCCCAAAATGGTTCAAAAACGAAATGAGGCAAATGGAACCATAAGTAACCATGAAAAACATGGAAATGACTTGTGCCACCGCATTAACATCGCCCATAATTACAAAAACAATGGCGATGAGCGATGTGATTAAGGTGGCATTCATAGGCTCCCCATTTTTTTCATCCGAAAGCCAGCGGTTCACTTTTTTCACCGGAAAGGTTTTGTCTTTGGCCAATGCTTGCAAAGTGCGCGGAGCCACCAATATTGATCCCAGCGCCGACGATAGTGTTGAGGCCGCTAATCCAAGCGGGATGATGGCAACACCAGCTATAGCGATATTGGCCATAATAAGTTGATTTTCTATCAAGGCGTCGGGCGATGCCGAAATGGCCAGCTTGTAGGCAATGAACAGGTACAATATTAAGCCCGAAAACGTGGCAATGGTGGTTCCCAATGGTATCGACCGCGAAGGGTTTTTCAAATCGCCCGAAAGCCCAACTCCCGCCGTCATACCCGTGAAAGCAGGAAAAATTATGGCAAAAACCAGAAAAAAACTGCCCGGATTTCGAAACTCAAAATTACTGAAACCAACCAGGCCTTGAGCTGCAAATTCGGTTTTACCTAAAAAGAACAGGGTAATTGAAATGAACAAGATGGCCACTACCCAGTAAAGAAGTTTTACGCCCACGCTTGCTCCTTTTTTCCAAATAAGAATGGCCAATAAAGCCGTTGCTGGTATGCTAATAACTTGGCGAGGCAATACAAAATCATACTTTGAAAGCACCCAATTGAACAAAAATTCGAACGATTCGGCAAAAGCAATGATATAAAATGCCACACTAATGGCTTGCGATATAAAAAGCGTTATTCCAATGGTTGACCCAATGTTTAGTCCAAACGAGCGCGAAATAATAAAGTATTCGCCACCACCCTGAACCCGTTTATTGGTTGCCAGTTCCGAAATGGCCAATGCCGTTGGGACGGTCACCAAATGCCCCATTAATATGAGCAAAACGGCGCCCCAAAAGCCCATTGTTCCTACCGCATAACCAAAACGAAGAAAAAGTATGGCACCAAGAATGGTCGAAATGGCGGTGAAATAAACTGGTGCAGTTCCAAAACGCTTTTGCTTATCCATGATCGTTTTTTAAACTGAATTATTGCTTATCGTTGTAACTAATTTTGTACAAGTCTTCGCGGCGATCTTTCAGGTTGCGAACGGCACCATAAGTATGCAATTCGCGCAATAAATCGATATCGACATCGGCTACCAGTATCATTTCGCTATTGGTGGTCGCTTCGGCTTTAATGCCGTTGGACGGGAACGAGAAATCGCATGGAGTGAATACCGCCGATTGCGCATATTGAATATCCATGTTTTCGACCTTGGGAAGATTGCCTACACTGCCCGCAATGGCTACGTAACATTCGTTTTCGATGGCACGGGCACGGGCACAATATCGTACGCGCGAGTAGCCATTTTGAGTGTCGGTAAGGAAAGGAACGAAGAGGATGTTCATGCCTTTTTCGGACATAATTCTTGATAACTCGGGGAATTCAACGTCGTAACAAATCAACACGCCAATTGGGCCACAATCGGTTTCGATAACATCAATTTTGTTGCCGCCCTGTAAACCCCAAAATTTAGCTTCGTCGGGGGTAATGTGTACTTTGGTGTAAGTGTCGAAAGAACCGTTGCGGTGGCATACGTAGCCAACATTGTACAGGTTATTATCGGTTGAAACATAAGGCATGCTGCCGGTAATGATGTTTACGTTGTACGAAACGGCCAACTGTTGAAATTTATCCCTGATTTGCTCGGTATATTCGGCCAGTTTTCGAATGGCTTCGGCCTCGTTCAAATGGTTGTAACGGGCCATGAGCGGTGCGTTGAAAAACTCGGGGAACAAGGCAAAGTCACTTTTATACCCAGCTACTGCATCGACAAAAAACTCGGCTTGGTCAAACAATTCTTCAATGGTTTTATACGAACGCATTTGCCATTGAATTAATCCCAGGCGAACAATCGACTTGTTCATCGAAATTGCCGAAGGTTGTTTATCGTAGTAAATATTGTCCCACTGCAACAGCACAGCATAATCCTGCGACTCGGAATCGCCAGGCAAATAGTTTTTAAGTATTTTCTTGACGTGAAAATCGTTCGACAGCTGAAAATTGAGCGTGGGATCATGTATCTCACGGGTTTTCACTTTTTCGATGTATTGTTTGGGTGAAAGTTCTTCGGCATACTTATAATAAAACGGAATTCGACCTCCAAAAGCGATGGCTTTTAAGTTCAATTTTTCGCACAATTCTTTACGGGCATCGTATAAACGGCGGCCAAGGCGTAAACCTCTGAAATTAGGCTCGATAAAAACTTCGATGCCGTAAAGCACATCGCCAACCGAGCTGTGTGTGCTAAACGTATAATTGCCGGTAATTTGTTTAAAGGAATGCGAATCGCCAAAATGGTTGTATTTTACAATTATTGAAAGTGCACATCCAACAATTTGTTCATCCACTAAAATGGCAATTTGACCTTCGGGGAATATTTTAAGTAATTTTTCGATGCTCTCTTTTTGCCAAAACGAATCTTCCCAGTTTTCGTAAGCTGCAATCATCGATTTTTTCAAACCCTGATAATCCTCAAGCGTTAAATGCCTAAGTTCAATCTTTTCAATATCATCCATATAATCAGTTACTTAATTCTTATTACTTTCTTTCCCTTGAACAAAAAAACAAAAGTAGTTCAAAAATACACATTACATATTGCCTATTCTTTGTCCATTGCGAGTTGTGTTTAATTTGGGCTTAAAATTACAATTTTTTTAGCCATAGTTTCCAGTACTGTGTTGTAAAAAGTTTTAGATAAGGGCGAACGTGGCCATTCTATTGATTGACAAACATTGAAAAAACGGATTAAGAAAATTAATATGCTAAACCGAATAAACACTTACTTGATAATAATTTTTGACGAATAAACATTTTGCTTACTTTTTAGCAGCAAAACATAAACACCAGGCCGATAAGCAATGGCCGATTTTTTTTTGTGTTGCTTGTCCCAGTCGTCGCGTAGGAGCAATTTCCCGCTTACATTGTACAGCTCAATAATCGCACTATCGACTCCGGGAGCATCTACAAAAATAAAACCTTCATTATTGTTAAAGTATATTTTCAACTCGTTGGTACTAATGTAGGGCGAAGAGCTTAAAGTACTGTTTATTTTGCCAAGCAGCCAATAATCTTCGTCTACTATTACCGAATCGGGCGAATAGCCTAAATGTAGTTCATGGCTTTCGTTATTGCTAAGGTTTTGTATCCAATGAATTGACTTTTCGCCATTTTTATATACCGAAATCGGAATTTTCATTTCAAAAAAAGGACCATCTGGAACGGATGGGCTTTGCGAAACTTCGACCAATAATTTTGGTCCCAACACAAAACAATCAATTTGATATATGGGATAGCCCTCTTCATAAATCCAATCGTTAAAAAACTCAACCAGAGAGGTGTCGGCAGCCAATTCGATATTTTCGCGAAGCAAATCGGTGGTGGCAAAACCATTCACAACCCGCGTGTCGGTCAAATAGTTTCTCACACCTTCGAAAAAAATGGGATCGCCCAGTTGTCCGCGTAGCATGTGCAATACATAGGCTGCTTTATTGTACGATAGTCGCCCATCGAAAATACGATCGATATCTGAAGTGTCTGATACATAAACCGATCCCCCCGGTAAAGCCATAATTCTTTTAAGCGCCATTTCGCGCCAGTGGGTCCACCAGGGATCGGCGTTAAGGTTTTCGTAATACATGCCGGTAACATAAGTCGCAAAACCCTCGTTTAGCCATATCTCGCTCCAACTGCCACAGGTAATATAATCTCCAAACCATTGGTGGGCCAGTTCGTGCGCGATAAGCTCGTGTGAAAAACCGCCCATTGAACTCATGGTTTGATGCTCCATGCCTCCGCCCCAACTAAATTGAGCATGACCATATTTTTCATTTTTAAAAGGGTAATCGATGAATAAATCGCTGTAAAGCTTGAGTAAATCGGCCGTAAAAGGGGTTTGTTGTCGTGCGTAATCAAGGCTCGAAGGATAGACATAGTTCACAATTTCGACCCTGCTGCCGCTGTTTAATGTTGCCCAATCCGAATAAACTTCGTACTCGGTTGTGCTTACAAAAACCAGATAAGCAGCTATGGGGTGGCGATGTTTCCAATGGCAGGTTCTTGTCCCTTTTTTAACTATACTGCTCATCAGTAGTCCATTAGATGCAGTTTGGTAAGGTTCGGGCGAATGAATGATGATGTCGATAGAGTCGATTTTATCGACCAGCGATTGTTTGCACGGCCACCATTCTTTGGCTCCGTAAGGTTCCGAGAGGGTATAAATAACCGGTATATTATCGCCGTGGTAACTTTGGCTGAAAGCACCAAACCCTGTCGAAGTAGGAATTCCTTCGTAATTTACTGTAAACGAAGTTGTATTGTTCTTTGATAGCGGTTTTTCGAAATCGATTTTAATTTTTTCGTTATGGTGGGTAAAAGCCAAATTCTGCGTGCCACTTTTAATCGAATGCACGGTGAGTTCATCCGATAAATCGATGCTTAAAGTCGCAAGTCCATCAATTTTTGATTTGATGGTAAAAGTGACCTCGCCACGTATATAATTCACCGCCGGGTCGATGTGTAACTCAATGAGGTTGTGCGTTAAATCCCACGTTTGATAAGATTGCTCTTCGATAAATGCTGATTTGGAGACCATACCAGCCACGTTGGGATAACGAGAATGGGAGCTTTTTATAAAGGGTTCAGCAAAGTTTTGCGAATAAGCTGGTATCGCCAATAAAATCGATATTAATAGGCCTAATACTAATCGGGTCATTTTCATTCATTTTTATTGAACTAAAGATACTCAAACATCGAGAAAGTTGAATGTTTTAAATGATTTTTTTGGGCAATGGTGCTCTATTATTCGTGGTATAGTGTTTTACTATAGTGTTTTATGATTATTGAAAGCGATGTTCTTTTATTTCAATTAAGGTGAAATATTTAAGTGCGATTTTTAAAATTGGGGAATATTCTATTGTTTAAAATCGATACAATAATCTATTTATCAAATTGAAATTTTTCGATTTTCTTGGTTGCTCAATTATAAAAAAATGAATGATTCCCGTTACTCAATGGTCCTATTTCGTCCCTTGCAAATAAAAAAACCCTCACAATCTATTAATTATGAGGGTTTTAGTTGCTTTAAAGAGTACCCGAGGGGGGAATCGAACCCCCACTTCCTTGCAGAAACTGGATTTTGAATCCAGCGCGTCTACCAATTCCGCCACTCGGGCATTTTCCTGAATTGGTGTGCAAATATAAAACAATTTTTTAAAGCCAAACAAATGTTGTTTGCTGTTTTGATAATAATTTCAATATTAAGCACTCAACTTAATGTAATGCAATTGTTTATCTAGTAATGTTTTTTTTCAATTTGGATTGGCAATTAAAAATACCAATGCCACAATATGCTACAGTGTTTTTCGATTTTTACTTTATATTACTTTGTTGAGCGTTAGTCGTCGCACAATACAGCAAATAATATATTGAAGAATGCAAATTATACCTCATGCTTAAAAATAACACTAAATAAATTTATTTTTTCCGAGCGATCAGAAAAAAAACCACATGGAATTGTACTTTTACAACTTATTTAGTTAGAAGAAATTAATGATACTTAAAAAGTTATTGCCAACCTTGGTTCAAGCAATTGTTGAGGCTGGATTTGATATAAAACCCAGGGAAATACAAAGTATAAGTATGCCCAAAATTAAATCTGGAGCTGATGCTTTTATTATTGCCCCGGCCGAATCGGGTAAAACTACAACGCTTGTAATGAGCATTATACAAAAACTTAAAACAGCCGAAGGTGAAGCCCCGCGGGCTGTAGTTTTGGTGAAGTCGAGAGAAGATGTTTTTGCAATGGAAGAGCTTTTTAAAAAGTTAGGCCGACACACAAATTTACGCTTCATGGGTGTTTTTGATCAAGGAGTTATTCAGTATCAAAAAGACATGATTTATGAGGGCATTGACTTACTTATTGGCACTCCAAAACGTGTGAATGAATTGATGAGTATTACCGGAATACCTCTTTCTGCTTTAAAAACTTTTGCTGTTGACGATGCTGAAACTTTTTATCCAAATAGAACCTATCCTGTAATTTATCGCATTGCCGAGGCAAGCCCAAAGGCTCAATTCTTGATTTTTGCAAACAAGTGGATTGATAATTTTGAATTGTTATCGGAACAAATGATGAAAAACACAGTTCATGTGGAGATAGAATAACGAAGAGATTTCCATATTTTTATTTCATTTACAAAGAACCTGTGTTTTTTGTGTCTTCTGTTCTGTTGGTTTAAAATTCATTATTCCATTAAGTAACGCATTTAATTATATTTTAATAGTTTTGAAACCAAAAAGGTTTAAACAATATGCGAGCACTCATTCAACGTGTAGCCCAATCGTCGGTAACAATCGATGGGAAAAAGGTGGCTGATATTGGCCATGGTTTGTTGGTTTTATTGGGTATTGAAGATGCCGATACCGATGATGACATTCAATGGCTTTCGAAGAAAATTGTTCAATTGCGTATTTTTGACGATTCCGAGGGGGTTATGAATCTCGATATCACCAATCTCGATGGCGAAATTATTGTGGTGAGCCAGTTTACCCTGCACGCCAAAACTAAAAAAGGAAATCGCCCTTCGTATATTCACGCATCGAAACCCGATTTTGCTATTCCCATGTATGAGAAATTTTGCAGTCAATTATCGGCCGATTTGGGCAAACCCGTTCAATCCGGCGTTTTTGGCGCCAACATGCAAGTGGCTTTGGTGAACAATGGCCCGGTAACAATATGGATTGACACCCAAAATAAAGAATAGCGATGAACGAACTGAGCATTAAACAAGCACAACAACAGGTTGACGAATGGATACGCACCATTGGAGTGCGTTACTTTAGCGAGCTCACCAACATGACCATACTCACCGAGGAGGTGGGCGAACTGGCCCGCATTATGGCCCGCAAGTATGGCGACCAATCGTTTAAGGCTGGCGAAACTGCAGATAATCTTGCCGACGAAATGGCCGATGTGCTTTGGGTGCTCATTTGTTTGGCCAATCAAACCGGTGTTGATTTGGAAGAAGCGTTTGTGAAAAATATCGAAAAAAAAACCATTCGTGATCGCGAACGCCATCAGAATAATATGAAATTGAAATAAAAGGATCCCATTAAAAGCAAATGATTTTGTAGTTTTACGTTCATATAAAACACCCTCGAATAAAAAAAATATGGAACTGGACGTTATTCAAAATAAAATTTTTGAAATCAGGGGACAAAGGGTTATGCTTGACCTTCATTTGGCCGAACTTTACGAAGTGGAAACAAAAGTGCTAAAACAAGCTGTTCGTAGAAATATTAATCGTTTTCCCGATGATTTTATGTTTGAAATCAGCCTTGAAGATTACTCAAAATTAAGGTCACAATTTGTGACCTTAGACTGGAAATCAATTAAATACGCACCTTTTGCCTTTACTGAACAGGGAGTTGCCATGCTCTCATCGGTATTGCGAAGCGATAAGGCAATTAACGTGAATATTGAAATAATGCGAGCTTTTGTTACAATTAGAAAACTGGCTTTAAGCCATGCCGATTTGCTTACACGCATTGATGCGATAGAAGAAAAATACGACGAGCAGTTTAAGGAAGTTTTTAAAGCATTGCGCTATTTAATTGAACCACCACAAAAAGAAAGAAGAAAAATTGGATATCTTTCCGATAATAAATAATAGAAAATCATGACAAAAGAACAATTTAATTTCGATCACCAGCAATTGGAAAGCGATTTGAACGCCATTATTACCAACGCTAAAACCATAAACAATAATGTGGAGAATAAAAGGCTGGCTTTTTCGCTCATCGACCTTACCACGCTCAACTCAACCGACACCGAAGAATCAGTTAAAGCTTTTACCCAAAAGGTGAACGACTTTCCGGCACATTTCGAACAAATGCCCAATGTGGCGGCTATTTGCGTTTATCCGAACATGGTGAAAGTCGTTGAAGCAACCCTGCAAAACCCTGAAGTGAATATTGCTTCGGTTTCGGGCGGTTTTCCTTCGTCGATGACCTTTACTAAGGTTAAAGTAAAAGAGACCAAAATGGCCCTCAAAGTTGGTGCCGACGAAATAGACATTGTGTTGGCTTTGAGCCATTTTATGGCAGGTGAATTTCAAGAAACCCACAACGATATATTTGCCATTAAAGCAGCTATGGGCGATGCACACCTGAAAGTAATACTTGAAACCGGTGCGCTCGAAACCCCCGAAAATATTTGGAAAGCATCGATGCTGGCCATGAATGCCGGTGCCGACTTTATCAAAACATCAACTGGGAAAATGAGCCCCGCGGCCACTCCAATGGCGGCCTACGTGATGTGCCTGGCCATAGCGTTCCATTATGAAGAAACAGGAAACAAAATTGGGTTCAAAGCTGCCGGCGGCATTGTTACTTCCCAAGACGCATTAATTTACCTGTCGATTGTAAAAGAAGTACTGGGTGATGAATGGCTTAATCCACAGCTTTTTAGGTTGGGCGCTAGTCGTTTGGCCAACAACTTACTCAGCGATATTTACAATAAAACGGTGAAGTTTTTCTAATGCTCCTGATACAATCAGCATCGACCAAGCCGGCCTTTAATTTGGCTGCCGAGGAATATCTTTTTCGAAATTTCGAAGACGATATTTTCTTCCTGTACATAAATAGCCCCTCGGTGGTGGTGGGCAAGCACCAAAATGCTTTGGCCGAAATAAACCCGGCCTTTATTAAGCAAAAAGGTGCTGCTGTTATACGAAGGCTTTCGGGTGGTGGCGCAGTATATCACGATTTGGGTAATCTTAATTTTTCGTTTCATCAAACGGTGGCCGATACCGCTAAAGTATCGTTTAAAAAGTTTAATACTCCCATTGTTGAAGCATTGCAACAAATGGGAATTGCTGCCCAAGTGGGTAAGCGGAACGATATTTTTGTAAAAGAGTTCAAGGTATCGGGCCATGCTGAGCATGTTTTTCGCAAGCGGGTACTGAGTCACGGCACCCTACTTTTCGATGCTGAAAAAACCGCACTTTCGGAAGCATTAAAAAATCCTTCATTCAATAATTTTGAAGGAAAAGCCATTCAATCGGTACGCAGTAAAGTGGCCAATATTGTCGATTTTATGGAAAACCCAATAAGCATTGGTCAGTTTACCGAAGAGATAAGTCAGCATATTTTAAACACATTTAATGGGGCTCGTAATTACGAGCTAAGCAATGCCGATAATGCTGAAATTGAGAAGCTTTCCGACGAGAAATATTCAAAATGGGAATGGAATTTTGGATATTCGCCCAAATACCGTTTTGAAAAGACAATAGTAAATCGAAACCTTGAAACCACGGTTTCGTTTGAAGTTGAAAAAGGAATTATTACCGAAATATCGATCAAGCAAAATGGAAGCAGTACCGAACAAACAGGGGCAATCCAGATTTTACTGTTGAATTGCCCCCATGAGTTCTATAAAATTGAAAAAAGGTTAATAGCTGCCTGCATCAAAGAGCAAGCTCGCGATTCGGTATTGAGTTGTTTATTTTAATCGTCGGTTGAAAATGTTATTGTTTCGCGATGAGTTATCCCGTCAGTGGTTTGCGCATCGATTTGTAGCACAAAATTGGTTTTTATATTACTGACCTTAAATTTTCTCCTTATCAATCCATCTTCACCCGGAACAACATCGGTTTCCCAATAAATGCTTGTTTGGTATTTCCAAACATCGTTATTTTTTTTGTGCTTTTCAAAACTTGTAACATAGTCTTCCTTGTCGGCTTCTGGATTAGTATATTCTCCTGTTCTTGATTTTATCTCAATAATTCCGATGGTGTTCAGTGCGGTATATTGTTGAATGTCAACCGGATCGGTACTTATGTTGATCGAAACAACATCGTAGGGATTCACGTTGTCGAGTTCGCTGATACTGGTGCCCATTTTTTGGCCATCGATCACAATAAGCGCACCCTGCTGACTGTTAATTGAATTGATGTTTCCATAAAAAACAATTTGGTTATCGATAATCGAAAACGGTTTCATGAGTTTAATGACATCGAGTAACGAATTGCCCGATTGAAGTAATTTTTCGGTGTTCGACAATTTGTTGGTGCGCTTATCTTTAGTTTCGCTGCCTACTTGTTTCAGCAGGGCTTCATTCTGTTCGAAGTATTTTTTGGGATCATCATGTTTGTAAGCTTTTTTGTTTATAAACGATTCTTTTAGAATCAATTCATCGAGCGATTCGTTAAAACTACGGTATAAATGAACCACAAAATTTTTCTTTCCGGTTTCGTTAATGGCCTTCACCACCATTTCCGACGATTTGGCTATATTTTCAAACGAAAAATGTCCGTTTTTGTCGGTTTTAGTAGTTGCCATCGATGGACTATTGGGAGTCACCACCATAACGGTAGCATTGGGCATACGGATGCCGCTTTTATCGCTTACATAGCCACTGAGTTTATTCCCGCTGGTTTCGGCTTTATTATCGATAGGGTTTAATACCTCTTGAATTGAATAATGGCAATATTTATTGGCAATTAGCTCGGTGTTGGTAATGAATCTTTCGAGAACATTTTTTGGGGTTGGGGTAAGTAAAGGATACTCTAATAAATTGTATTGCAGGGTGTTAGTTTCGCCAAATAAGTTTTGTGTGTCAACAATTTTAATGTCGCACCATGTTTTACCAAACTCGTTCATAAATTTGTTTAAATCGATGCTGAATTCATATTCGCCTTTTGATGAAGTGGCTTTAACATTAGGGTTCATCGAAATGTCGATGTCTTTATTTGGTAAATTATACACCAGCCGCTCCGACAATATTTTGCCCTCTTGGTTGAGTATCGCAAAAGTGATTATTCCAGGTGACATTTGGTCTGAGGCAATTAAAAATACATTTGATTGCTGGGCAACAAAATCGAAAGCAAGCTTTACTTCACCCTTTACAATTGCTGCAACATAGAGCGTTTTACCAACAAAATCGCCACTATTTAAAACCGATATTCTCAATCCATTATCTTCAATTTTAATAAAAGTTAAAGCCGAACCATTGCTTACCGGAACGGGCATATCGAATTTTTGCTTGTTGCCGTATTCCGAGTTAATTTCGAATTGATAATTGTGCTTGGGTAAAGGCATGAAACTGACGAGTCCCAATCCCGTTTTTAAGGTTTTACCCATGCCCACTTGGCTGTGCGATTCATCGATAATAACACCGCTAACATCGACAGGATTACCAAAAGGATCGCTTGCTCGGTAAATAACGCGTTGGTTACTGTTCAACAATAAATTACCACCTTCGACAAAAAAATCGAGTTTTATTGGGTCGAAAATTGTGTGAATAGGTATGCGATTGCAACAAGCATTTTTACCGGGTATTTCGATAACAAAATAAAGCCCGTTATCAACTTCCGAAGGAACCTTAAATTTGAATAAAGTGGGCTGATTTAGAGTAACATTCTCCTTGATGCTTGCAATGGGTTTGAAGTAATCGAACAAAGTAACAGTTGCTTTTACTTTTTTCGCTGATGGCGTTATGGGGATTATTTCAACTTGTAGTTTAATTTCGTCGCCCGGGTTATATATTTTATTTTCAAAATGAGTGTTTATGTTATAATCGTTTCGCCTAAGCTGATTAATAAATATTGGTTGAATGGCTAAGAGCGAAGCATCGTTATTTATTGTAGTTGTTGGCGTATAGGCTATTAGGTAAGCGTTTCCCTCGTTGGCCCACGATGGTATTGTAATTTGGCTTGATGCAACGCCATCTGAAATTAAGTATTTCCCATCAACAATAATTTCGCCCGACTCGGCTTTAAGCATCATTACCAAAGAGGATTCGTTTTCGAAACGGTGGTTGATCATGTTGATGACCTCCGCCTTAAACCAGATTTTTTCGCCCGGAGCATAAATATCTTTATCGGTTTTGATAAAAGTCTTTTGTTTGGCATTAGTTTTAACTTGCTCTTCGAGTTGAATGGAAAGCGTCGAGATTGGAGAGTTTTGAGCCATGGCTCCAATTACTGTCCAGAGAATTAATTGTAAAAAAATAAATCGTTTCATAGCTTCTATTTTATTCACGGTAGATTATCATTAAATTTTGTTTGTCAAAGTTTTTCAATGCTTTTTCAAGCTCTTCCTCGGGGCGAATGGTGTTGTAATTCTCCCAGAAGAGCTTATCGTAGCTAACAATTTTTTCGGTAAATATTTCATTCGATTTAAAGCTTTCTTTGCGGCTAAAGCGCTGAAAATCGCCTTTTTCGATATTTGTAACCAGCAACTCGGCCACGCTGTGAAATTTTGTTTTTTCGCGTTTTTCCTTGTTTCTAATGGTAATATAGAACGAGCTTCGCGACGAGCTGAGGCACCACATTTGGTTTGTGTATTTATATTGAATTATATACGAAAGTGCTGTAGGAATCGCCTTGTGTTTTTTAGGTTCCTTTAAAATGAGTGAGTTTTGTTCCATTTTTAAACCCTGAGTTGTATAACGAAATTCGACTCGGGCCAAACCCCAGGTTTCCAAATCGAAATAAAGTTTTCCTTCGAACAACACATCGCGCAAATTTTTAATTGGCTTAAAGCTCACAATGGCTGTTTGGCGGTTATCGATAGTGGTGAGTTGTTCAAAATTGTAAGTGTACAAATGTCTTAACTCGGGATTAATAAAACTTTCGTCGTGTTTTACAACATCAAGTTTAGTGATGAAGTATGGTCCTCCTTTTAACTTGAATTTTATATCGTGAAGCGGCTTTATTTCGGCTCCTTTTCGTCCTTTCACAAATTTTATATGGTCGTCGAGTTGAGTATCAAAATAGGGAGCTTTCATTACTTGTAATATGGCTTCCGATATGTCGGTATAGGTGTTGTTCTCACGGGTCAGCTCGCGGTAAAATGTTGTGAAAAGCGCATAATCATTGTCGTAATTTGTTGCACGGTGCAAATCAAATTGGTGTAATAAGTAATGTGGATCGTAATGAATAACATCAATTGTTTTTAGCTTATAAACTTTCTTATTCAGCTTAACTAATAGCTCTTCGTTCATAAATTGATTGATGGGCAAAAAAAATGTTTCGAAGCCAAGCGCCGAAAATCCCAAGGTATCGCTTGAGTGTTCGATTGGTATTTTTACCGCAAATTTCCCTTCCCCGTTGGTCATTGTGCCCAGCGCTTTCCCAATAATCGAAATATTGCAAAAGGCGATGGGTTCGTTTTTTCGCAACTCAGTCACACTTCCTTTTAGGGTAAAAAAAGTAGTTTCCTGTTCTGGTTTAGTTGAAACTTCTTTCGGAAACAATACAATTTGCTTATCGAATGCTTTATAGGTGAGTTCAGTTTTATCGATAATTTTTTGCAAAACCTCGTACAAGGGTTGGTTTTCGAAGTGGAGTGAAACATGCTCATTGGCATTCAGCAACAGTGGATTATACGAAAAATGCAAATTGTATTCCGCCGTTAGCTGTTCGAGTAATGCTGCCTTAGTGGTGTCGGCATTTATCGATACCACAATATTTAAAGTAGGATTACCCGACTGTGCTACCGAGAATAACGGCAAAGCACACACCGCCAATATTACATAATATGCCAGCAAGTGTTTCAATACCTTTCAAATTTAATTAAATGTTTCTTTTAAGTGAAATTCAGTTGTAAGTTTTTCGCCATTTCTCAGCAAGGTCAATCTTATTTTTTTATTTTCTTTCTTGCGCATTTCTAGGTTAATGTCGTTTAGCGTGAGGTCTTTGTGGCTTTGGCCGTTTAGGTTAATAATCTGATCGCCTTTGCGAATTCCTGCATTCCATGCGGGTGAGTTTTCGATCACGTTATTAACGGTAAATACGGGAACTCCGGGTATGGGACTAATAATTTCGAGGCCGCTAAGGTTGTAGGTGAATTTGTCTTTAATGCTCCCATTTGGCCGTAAAATAAGCCGATCGTTGTAATAATCGAAGGTAACAGTAAAACGCCTTAAAATTTCACCCCCAATGGAACCATGCCGGTGTTCGCCAATAATAATGTCGTTGATATAATCGGACAGAGGATACGAAACAATTGGATCGGGTAAGGGCCTTCCTCCAAGCCATAATGCACTCAGTCGCCCTTTATATCCGTATAAATCGCCATTTAGCCCGGAACCCAAAAATGCAAAGAGTTTATTTTCGGGTATTTTTATGGTCGAATCAACCTGTGTCGAAAGCCATAAGGCGTCGCTTGCGCCGGTGTCGATTAACAGGTTTACCGGAACTACTTCTCCGTTATCCTGAACCAGTTCGGCTTTAACAATGGGCTTGTTTCTCACATAACTTAGTGGTAAAACAATATCGTTTTTACGAGGTTTATATTCAAAATATTGTGGTTTCTCCAACTTGATGTATTCCGAATTGTAATTCACCGTGATAATATAATGCCGAAATAAATTAAACCCAATTAAGCCATGCACCGGCATGCCCAAAATTTGCGAAATCTGAAAATTTTCGTCGAGCACCACGTTTATTTTCTGGTTACTGGTGGTCATTCCTTTCACGTTAATGGTATTGTTCCCCGACTGATAGGCTTGTGAAATAGTTTCGTTCCCCAAACCGCGCACTTCAATTGCGTTCATGTAGTTGAGATTCAGTTCCTCAACAAGTGTTAACTCGGTGATAATTGGGTCTCTAACTCCTGTATCTAAAATAAAATTCATGGTGTCGGAGCCATTTATACTAACCGGAATAATGATAAGGTTACTGATTAATTTAAATTTGAGTGTGTTTGATTTTCGACGCGAATTATCAATAAGAAAGCCAGTTGAGGGACTTTTATAAAGTTGATCAAAGTCGATTTTCTTCGAAAGTGGAATATAATCACGCACCATGAGCAGGTTATCCTGAATTTCAAAAATCAGGTAGTAATCTTTCATTAGGCTCTCCAGTACTTCTTTCACTGATTTATTGGAAATGCTCAGGTTCACATGTTTACCTTTAATCAATTTCGAATTGTAATCGAAATCGAGGTTAAACTGTTCGCATATTTTCTGAATTACACTTTCGAGCGGTTCATCTTCAACATAAAGCGATATGCCTTGATCGAGAATGTTAACTTGCTTTTGTCCCATAACGGGTCTAAACAAAGCTGACATTATAATGATTGCAGCGGCAAATATTAACTTAAAATAAGTGTAGTTTTTCATCGTTTTTGAGTTTACTTATTTTTAATCACATAAGTATTGTGGTCACTTATCTGAATCTCAAGGTTTAACGTAAGAGCAACAACACCAAGAATATATTTGGGTTTTTGCTGATTGAAAGTAGCGGTAATAACCTGGTTTAAATCAACATCATTTTCCACATCGATACGAATGCCGTAGGTGTGTTCAAGTGTTGAAACAACATCGTTCAATGCACTAAAATTGAATTCTATTTCGCGGGTTATCCACGAGAGTTCATTGTTGTTGAACTGTGCAACTTTTTTAATGTTGTTGCTGGCTTTGTTGAACGAGCCTTTTTCGCCTGAAGCAAGCATTAGTCCCCTTTGTTCGTTTTTATTGTTTTGCTTCAACTCTACGCGGCCAGTTTTTACAATCACCTCAACAAGCGATTGGTTCTCATAAGCCGAAACATTGAACGAAGTTCCCAAAACTTTAACCGAGGCACCATTGGTTTCAACAATAAAAGGTTTTTGAGCATTTGCAACAACTTCGAAAAAAGCTTCGCCGCTCAGTTCAACTATTCGGTTTTGTTTGTCAAATTTTTTGGGAAATTTGATGCTTGTTCCGTAATGCAGTTGCACCATTGTTCCATCGGGTAAAATGTGCACCAACTGTTGTGTTTCTTCTTTGCTTGTTTTAATTATTTGGTAGCGGCTTTGTTCTGCAATATGCCAAATTCCAAACGTTGAGGCCAGTAGGAGAATAAAAATGGCGGCGTACCCAATCAGCTTCCTGTAAATAAATCGGGTGGGTTTCGATTCGAGCGTTTTTCGATTGAGCTTATCCCAGGCCACTTGAGTATTGAACTGTTGTAGTTGGTAATATTGAATTGCCTGATTGTTTATTGATTTCGATTCTTCAATAAGTTTATTTAATCGACCATCGGCTTGTGCTTTATCAATATATTCGTGTTCCGATTTATCGAGTGTTTCGCCATTAATAAACTTTGCAATAATATTCCAACGCTCATTATTCATCTTCTTCCTGATTTTCAAATTTTTATAACTGTGTACTATTACTATGACAATTCACCTTTCATTTCCCCTTAATACCACACATAAAAAACGAAATAAGAATTTGCCGGTACTGTTTTAAAGTTTCGCGTAATGATTTTAAAGCCAAGCCTAAATGAGTTTCCACCGTTTTAACTGAAAGTCCAAGTTGGTCGGCAATTTCTTGGTATTTAAGACCTTGCTCGCGACTCAATTTGAAAATCTCGCGACGGCGTGGAGGTAGTGCTTCAATGCTTTCCGAAATTTTTTGAAGTAAGCCTGTTTCCGGAAAATCAAAATCGGAATCCAAACTATTCTCGTATTCCCTGATAGTTTCAGCTTGGTGTTTGTTCTTTATTTTTTGATGTTTGAGGTAATTGAAACACTGGTTTTTTACCGAACTGAACAGATAACCTTTAACCGAAGATGTAATTTGAAGGGTTTTTCGATTTTCCCAAAGTTTGAAAAATAATTCTTGTACAATTTCTTCGCAATCGTCGTTGTTTGAAACGTACTTAGTGGCAAATAAACAAAGCGGCGCATAATAGCTTCGGAATAATATTTCGAAACTCTGCTTGTTCCCCTTTTTGAATTGCTCAACTAATTGATTTTCGTCCTTCATTTTTATTTTTCTACGACACAAATTACAACTTATCAATGTTTTTTCAATAAACCGTTTTGTGTTTTCTATTGGCAAATGTGCCAAGTTACTTAATTACGACAACTGATTCTTAAACAATACTGAATGGATAAAGTTATTCTTTCATCAATTTGAAGGTGTTGTTAAACATGCATCATGCAATCGACATCGCAAACGTTTGCGGTTTTTGTTTATTCAGCAAGCCATTAAAGTAGTTTTTAACTCAAAAATAAGGCTTAGCTTTATATCAAATTTTAAAATTATGAAACGCCTATTCTTTCTTTTCTCCATCCTGTTAATAGTTATTGGAACAACAGCGCAAATTGTTTCGTTGCAACCAAACAACGCTGGCCCCAACGATGCTGTGAGTTTATTTTTTAATGCCAGCGAAGGAAACGGCGAATTGTCGTCGGCATCCAAAATATATGTGCATCACGGCGTAGTTACCGACTCCGAAAATGGCATCGCTTGGCAACACGTAATTGGTAATTGGGGCGCCGACGATGGTGTTGGGTTGATGAGTCGCGTTGATGGAGAACCTGGCCAATGGAAATTTGACTTTACACCAACTTTGCGACAATATTTTGGGGCATCAAACAATGAAAATATTTTTAGGATAGCGGCAGTATTTCGTAGTGCCGACGGTAACACTAAGGGAACAATGACCGCTGGCAGCTATGGCTGGGGCGATGTAATCTCAAGTGGCGATTTCTTCATCAACCTGAATGTGAAAGCCTATGTTACCATTACTTCGCCAAGGGGCAACGAAAGCTACCTGAACAAAGGGGAAAAGTTGACCATCGATGCTGTTGCTTCGGCAAATGTTGCCAATATGGCGCTGCTGATTGACGAGGGAAATGGATACGAACAAAAAGCAAGTGTAACTTCGGGTAAAACCATTACTTATAACTACATCACGAATAAAACCGTGAACCTTGGTATAAAAGTTACGTCCACCATTAACGGCGAAGCGTTCGAAGAAGAAAAGAATCACCAGATAGTTATTTCCTCGCCCAATTATATTGCCGAATTGCCCGAAGGAATTGTGGCCGGTATCAATTACCATGGCGATAAGCTGTCGAAGGTTACTTTGGCACTCGAAGCGCCCAATAAACAATTTGTGTATGTTTCAGGCGATTTCACCAACTGGGAAGTTTTGGAAAACTATAAAATGAACCAAACTCCCGATGGTAAATATTTTTGGCTCGAAATAGAAAATCTCGAAGCTCAAAAAGAATATGTTTTTCAATATTGGGTTGATGGTAACGTGAAAATTGGCGATCCGTACGCCGATAAAGTAGCTGATCCCTGGAACGATAAATGGATTGACGAAAACACTTATCCCAATTTACCCGCATATAGTTTCACCGATTACGGAACTGCCACTGTATTGCAAACCGGTCAGCTTGAGTATCAATGGTCCGAGCACGAAAATAACTGGCAGCGCCCCGACCTTGAAAACCTTGTGATTTATGAGCTACATATTCGCGATTTTGTGGACGCTCACAACTATAACACCTTAATTGACACAATTGCTTATCTGAAAAATTTGGGAATTGATGCCATTGAATTATTGCCGGTGAACGAATTTGAAGGGAACGACTCGTGGGGTTATAACCCATCGTATTACTTTGCTCCTGATAAATATTACGGCACAAAAAACGATTTAAAACGCTTTATCGACGCAGCTCATCAAAACGGATTGGCTGTAATTATCGATATGGTTTTGAACCACGCTTATGGGCAAAACCCAATGGTAAAGCTTTACTGGGACGATGTTCACAACCGGCCGGCTGCCAATAATCCTTGGTTTAACTCAATCCACGTGGGACCTTACCAATGGGGCTACGATTTTAACCACGAAAGTGAATATACTCAACGGTTTGTTGACCGGGTAAACAAATATTGGCTCGATGAATTTCGTTTCGACGGTTTTCGTTTCGACTTTACCAAAGGTTTTACCAACTATGCTCCAGGTGGCAGTGTTGATGGCTTCGACCAGTCGCGTATCGATATACTAAAACGAATGGCCGATAAAATATGGGCAAGCGATTCGGATGCTTATGTTATTTTAGAACATTGGGGAACTACAGCCGAGGAGAATATTCTGTCCAGTTATGGTATGAAAATGTGGCGCAACCGCAGTTACGATTTTGTGCCCGCAATTACGGGTTCGGCCAGTGGAAATTTTAATGGCATGAATGCAGCTTCGCATGTATCGTATTTCGATAGCCACGATGAGCGCCGAATTGCAGAACATGCTATCAGCGAAGGATTATCAAAAGGAAGCTATAACGTGAAAAATAAACTCATCATGTTCGAACGGGTAAAAATGGCTGCTGCTTTTGCATTGCTCAATCCTGGGCCTAAAATGATGTGGCAATTCGATGAATTGGGGTACGATATTTCAATTGATTATAACGGACGTGTTGGAGCGAAACCCTTGCCATGGGGCGGAAATGGAATTGGATATTACGAAGATATTAACCGCCGCTACATTTATGATGCTTACCGCGCCATTATCGAATTACGAAAAGCCATTGGTCCCGAAAATATGGTCGCAGCTTCAACCAACCATCAACTGGGTGGAAACACGCGCCGACTAAGTTATAACACCTCATATACCGACCTTGTTGTAATAGGAAATTTTGGACTGGATGAAGCCAATATTGATGTGACCTTTTCCGAAACAGGAAGTTGGTACAACTATTTTAGCGGCGAAGAATTTCAGGTTGACAATGTTGGCAAAAGCTACCACTTAAAAGTTGGCGAATGGAAAATATTTACCAATAAACAATTATCGAACGGATTTGCAGGTGTAGTTGAAACGTTCAATTCCCCGGTAACAATAAGTTCCTATCCCTTTGGTATGACCGATGAAATCACCATCACTTTTGATGCCTCAAAAGCATGGAACGATGGTACCGCTGGGCTTGTAGATGCTGAGAAAGTAATATTGAACGCTAGTTTGGTGGTTGATGAGCCCAACTCGGGCCAACTTAGCCAAACAAAAACAACTGCAATGAATCACAAAGGAGGTACAATTTGGGAAATAAAACTTAAGCCTTCAGTATATTTTGTTGCAAGCGAAGCTTATCAATTGGCACTGAGTTTTAGCGACGAAAGCGGTGAAAATAAGGGACTCGGGTTTCGCAATAGCATTATGTATTTCGATATTATTTCCGATTCGCCCATCGTATCAGTTACTCCGGCTTCGTTTAAATCTTCGGATCGAATAACGATTACTTTTAATGCCATGCAAGGAAACCGTGAGCTTGTAGGTGCTAATAAAATATACATGCACAGTAGCGTTGGAACAACCAATACCAAATCGCCTCAAGCTTCGGCATGGGATCACTCTGTTGGCAATTGGGGAAAAGACGATGGAGTAGGGCTTATGACTCAGGTAAGTGAAAATGTTTGGGAAATATCGTTAGTTCCCCAAAACTATTATGGGCTAAATACCAATGAATTTCCATTTTGGTTAGCCGCAGTATTCCGCAGTGCCGATGGCTCGGCTAAAGGCACAGCCACATCTGGTGAGTTTGAGAACGGCTTTGTTGCTTCAAATGGTGATTATTTCGTCAAAAATCAAGATAAAACTTCAATTGATGAGTACGAAACAGCTAAGCCAGTACTTTATCCAAACCCAACCACTGGCCTTGTTAATTTATCGCAATTCGATGGTCGAATTACCTTTACAGTGTACAATCGTAACGGACAAATAAAATACCAACAGCAGTATGTGAATCAAAAGCAAGCCGATGTTTCGATGCTAAATAACGGGTTTTACCTTTACACCATTGCTGGAGAGAAGGGATTGTTCAACGGCGCTTTTATCAAACATTAGAATGTTAGCACTTTATCGCTATCAACTACCCAATCGGCCAATTCGCCCATTGTTGATTTTTTGGCCCCATCAAAATAGGGGTGGTTTTTATAAATACCGCAACGCGACATGCAAGTTCCACAAACCTTAACCGACACACCATTTGAGATTAATTCTTTCAGCATTTGAGATAAATCCTGGTCGTAACCCGCTGGGGCTTTACATACATCTCTGGCCATATCAACCGAATCGTTCATTAGAAAAATTCGTACTTCGTTTCCGTTTTTTCGTAGTGTTTCGGCAAGCCTTAAACCATTCCAAGTTACATCGGTATTGTCATAAGGTTCGCGGTTAAAAATAATGAGTGTTTTCATTTTAATTCTCTCTAATTATAGTTAAACAATCTGTTTTGTTATCAAACTTATAAGTAGTTTGTATTATTTAAAGTTGTACGAAATGATGATGTAAATAACTAATGTTCAATGCTTAGCTTCACTAATAAATAGTTCGTAATAAATAATAAACTATTTAGTTGTAGTTCACTTACTTAATAGTTCGTTATATTTTATAAGCAATTAACGTACAGTACCTTACGAATCACTCAGATATCTCGTTAAGCAATTGAATACTAGCGTTCTATATTTTGTCTCAATACTAATATCTAATCCCGAAAACCATCGGGACTAACGATCTATTGTTACTTAAACCAATAACTCTGTTTCAAGTTCAACAAGAATTTCCTCGCGGGCCAAATCGGCTTCAACAATTAGCAGTGGAACATGTTCAAAAATGGGTTTAATTATTTCGTAAACGATATCAACACTGGCTAAGCTTTTTACAAATACCTTACAAAGGGTGAACTGAAGATTAAATGGAGCTTTTAGTCCCCATTCGACGAGGTTATTTTTGGCAGTGAGTTGTTTGAGGTTTTCTAATATCACCACGGCTTGTTCTTTAGCATTGCCCTCGGCTGTTACCCTTTCTCCAATTATAGCCGAGACACCCGAAACAAATAACATGGTTTTGTTATTCATTGTGAGCGTACGTGCCCTTTCGAGTTTGGGTGTAGTTAGCAATTGTTCTTCAATATTGTTTTTTGTGTGTAAAGCTTCCGCGCTGTATTCATGTGGTTGTTTTTGAGCCGGATTTTCAACTTTCGACGAATAATCGTTTCGATTTTTCATGGCCATGAATTCAATAATTATTCCTCCCATTTTCATGCCAACTTCGGTTGCGGCCGGGAAACCTCCGTCGGCAAATTCATCGTCGTAAAAATCTGTCCGAACATTGCAAAACGTCTGATAACGGCTATTTAACTGATTGTTGTCGTGCATGCGTTCAATGTAAGTCCACTGTTTTATCAAATTGCCAAGCCTCATTTCGCATTTATCGAGTAAAGTTTCGATTTGCTCATAGGCTGTTTTTGCCAGCGATTCCATATCGGGAAGATGCCGAACCTGAACCGCACCAATTACCATTTCGTATTGTTTGTCTTTAATTAACTGACATGCCCCGTACTTATCTTCGCGGTATAAACAGTTCCACACACCGCCTTGAATGTAGGTCGATTCGAGTGCTAGATCACCTTGTCCGGGAGCTTGGGCAATAACTAAAACAACCATTGGAAGTGGAAATTGGCGACGGATAATTTGTTCGAAACGAGGTTTTAATATGTTGTATTTTTCCTCTTCATCTACATTCAGATACAAATTATGACGAATAAAACTACCTGGGTAAATTTGCCGTAAATCCATTAACTCTTTCAATTGAGACAAACAATCATCGAGTTGCTTTTCGAATTCTTGACCCTTTATAC
>DATERL010000156.1:0-7306 GCA_035271585.1 Prolixibacteraceae bacterium | reverse complement strand
GTACCAAGGGAAACCAGCCAATAAATCGGTGAATTCGGGCATTTTCACAAAAAACTGCTCGGCCGAATTCTGTAGGCAGCCAAAGAAACTTCCACTCGATGTTTTTTTCGAAACTTCGGCATTGAATAAACGGTTAAACTGTTTTGGTGAAGCTTCGAAAGTTGATGCTGAAAAGATGATGCTTTCTCCCTTTTTAATTTCAACCTCGAAATAACCAGGCACAAAAAGATCTTCGATATAATCATAACCGCGCGCCTTTTCCTTAAAATACTCAATATTATTGTACCAATCGGGATTATGAATATACTCTGCTGGTTTTGAAGTTTGCATGTTCAGATAAGGATAGCCATCGTACATTTTTATTTTGATCCCATTTTCGACCAGCTCGTACCTCGAATTTACGTACAAGTTTGAACGACTTAAGGTATGCACATTTCGAAAGGCTAAAAACGGTTTAAACCTGATAACCGTTGGCGAATTGCCTTCGGTTAAAGTATAGCGAGTTAAAACTTGTTCCTTTTCTTCAACCAACAGTTGCTCCATCGTTAGCACTACCCCTCCTACCCTATAAGAAGTAACAGGAATCACGTCCATTTCGAAATTGCGAATATACTTGTGCCCTTTGGGATGGTAATTTTCGCCAAAGTATTTATGAATACCCAGGTTAAACTCAGCCTCGTGTTGAATGATTGTAACATCGAGCGAAGACAGCATCACATGCTTACCTCCATCGAGGAGGTGATTTGGACAAACCAACAAACCATGATACTTACGCGTATTACAGCCCGATAATGTAGTGCAGCAATATGAACCAGCTCTATTTGAATGTAGAATTTCACGTTGAAACGAGTATTCAAGGTTCACCAATTGATTTTTATCAAATTCTAAGTAACTCATGTTTATTGTCGTTCAATAGTTATTTTATCCCAAATTACAACTGTTTATTGTATCAAAGGTTTTCGAAATGTTTTTTTTCGTTTCTAAAATCGATAAAAGGATACATTTGATTCATTTTTTCGATTTTTTTCAACATCGATTGCTTAAACTTCAGCTTTTCGCTTGGATTGTTGGTAAGCATCCGATGTTCGACAGCCTTAGCAATTGCACTTACTTCGGTAAGCACTTTTCGCGTTTCGTTTGAAAAAAAGCAATGCTTAAATTTTTCAAATAAAAAATGAATAGCGGTTTCGTTCAAATGAATCATATCGGCAGCATAAAAGCGGTAATCGCGCAATTCATCGTTAACAATTTCGTACGAAGGAAAGTAACTATAATCGACGGGGTTGTCTAATTCAGCCAGCAATTTATCTATCGCCAACAATAGGGTTGCCTTGCTTATTTGGTTGCCATGTGCCCCATCTTTCAAGTGTCTGATAGGACTCACCGTAAAAACCAATTGTAGCTTAGGATTAAAAACACGAAGTTCGGCAAGCAATGGCATCCAATCGTCAACAATTTGGTCAACATTTAACCTAAAACGATCAAATTCATTCGATTTTATTTTGTGGCAATTGGCCACTATCTCGTTACTTTTCTTATAGTTGTAAACCCAAGCAGTCCCAAAAGTAATCATTAAAACACCTGCATTTTTCAAAAAATGATGTGCCTTTTGAATGGTATCGTTTGTTTTTGAAATAACACCAAACTTTTCGTGATCGGAAAAAGATCCATGAAATTGCATCGAATGCCATAAGCCACCATCATAAACCAAATCACTGTCCGAAACAGTTTTTTGTTGCATGATAGTTCTTAATGAATTGGCGATCGAAAGTGGATTATATATCACACCAAAAGGATTTATCGACACCGGAAACTTCAAACGGGTCAATGCCAAACCAATATTATCGGTAAAGCACGACCCCATTAACAACATGGGCGTTTGATGATCTATTTGCCTATTTGAATGACAGACAACAACTTCGGTCAAAAGTGAAATATCCATATAAAATAAACATAAAGTGGTTCTTAAGCCAAACAATTTATCAAAAAAATTAATAGCAATAGGGCTTTATATACTATATTATTAATAATTAATATCAATAAAAATTTAAAACCTCAGATTTGGATGGAGCTTAACGCAATAAGGGTGATAAAATACAGCTTAGCTTCAAATAATTAAATCTTATCGATGAACAAAGCCTTATGCTTTTTAAATCTTTCTATTTTTGTATTTAAAAATCACTTTTTATGCTAATTGATACCCATTCACACATTTTTATAGAAGAATTCGACGGTGATACAAGTGCTGCTATTAGTCGTGCAGTTGCAAATGGAGTACATAAAATCATACTCCCCAATATCGACAGTTCAACCATAAAACGTTTAATCGACACTTCGAATAGCCATCCCGGAATTTGTTATCCTTTAATAGGCCTTCACCCAACATCGGTAAAAGAAAACTACATTGAAGAGCTTGAATTGGTTGAAAATTGGCTAAATCGTTATCGGTTTTACGGTATTGGTGAAATTGGCATTGACCTTTACTGGGACGAAACTTTCAAAAAAGAACAAGAATTTGTTTTTACGCGACAAATTAACATTGCCAATAACTTGGGCCTACCGGTATCAATTCACACCCGCAATTCATTTGAAGTTGCATTCAACATTATTAAAAAAGAAAAACTAAGCAAGCTTACTGGCGTGTTTCATTGTTTCAGCGGAACAGTAGAAGAAGCAAAAGCTGTAATTAAAGCAGGTTTTAAGATTGGTGTAGGCGGCACAGTTACTTTTAAAAACAGCGGCATCGACAAAATAATTGCCCAACTGAGCCCACAAGATATTTTATTGGAAACTGACTCTCCTTATCTGGCACCAGTTCCATTTAGGGGAAAGCAAAACGAAAGCGCTTATTTAAAATATATCGCAGAAAAGGTGGCGCAAATTTTCGATTTGCCTTTAGAAGAAATTGAAACCATAAGCACCCAAAATGCCTTGCAAATTTTCAAACTATAAAAAAGGGAACAATACATTTTAATTTTGCTCAAATCGAATTAAATTTGTGACTATTAATGTAGCTCACATGCAACCATCTATACTAATTATATATACTGGCGGCACCATTGGAATGGTACAACGCCCCGAAGATGGCTCCTTGGCTCCCGTTAACTTCGAGGAACTTTCAAAAGAGCTGCCCCTACTCCAAAAATTTGGTTATAACATTTCATCCATCACATTTGACCCTGTGCTTGACTCATCGAATATAACCATCGATTTTTGGAAAAATATAGCAAAAACAATTGAGGAAAATTACGAGCTTTTTGATGGCTTTGTAATATTGCACGGGACCGACACCATGGCCTACACAGCGTCGGCCCTTAGTTTCATGTTCGAAAACCTCGACAAACCCGTTATTTTAACTGGGGCACAACTACCAATAGGAACATTACGTACCGACGGGAAAGAAAATTTATTAACAGCCATTGAAATTGCAGCCGCCAAAAAAGAGAACAATGCTATTGTACCCGAAGTTTGTATTTATTTCGATTCCAATTTATATCGAGGAAACCGCGCTACCAAGATCGATTCACAACATTTTTTTGCATTCGATTCGAAGAATTACCCCGTTTTGGCCAAAGCAGGTGTCGACATCGAATACTCGACCGAGTATATTAACAAACCGTTGAATAAGGGTATCTTCAAAGTTAACTACAACCTCAACACACACGTTGTAATTCTTAAAATATTCCCCGGGATTGAAAAATACCTTGTTCAAGGAATACTAAATATTGAAGGTTTAAAAGGAGTTGTTTTAGAATCGTTCGGAACGGGTAACGTACCCAATTTCGAATGGTTCACGAAAATAATTCGCAAAGCAATTAAAAAAGGTATAATTATTGTTAATGTCAGCCAATGTACAGGTGGCAAAGTTAAAATGGGATTTTATCAAACAAGCCTTGACATCAAAAACATTGGAGTGATTAGCGGTTACGACATGACATCGGAAGCGGCAATAACTAAATTAATGTATTTATTGGGACAGGATATAAGCATATTGGAAGCCAAGGAGTATTTTAGTCGCAACCTAAAAGGAGAAATAAGCGTCTAATACTTGTAGTATAAGGCTTTTTTTTTGTATTTTTCACCCTTTAAAATGCAGTATAAGGAACATTTTAACTGAAAATCAATTTATTGATTAAAAAACACAATAACTCCGAAGAACGAAAAACAAGGTTTAAGGCGTAATTTTAAGAAAACCAACAAAAATAAAAGTTCACATTTAACACGAACTTTTTGTCATTAAGGGATAGGTTTTGAATATTTCTCTTTACTTTTGTTGAATTTCAAAAACATTTTGAGTTTTTAGCTTTACACAACAGTATTAAAAACACAACTGGGAAACAAAGCTAAAAAAGGTTTGGATTATATTTTGATTAGAGAGCATTGGTTAAAAAGCAGTTTTATCTGCCGAAAAGCCATAAAACGAAGCAGCTAAGCATACTGGCCTTAAGTTATTCTTAATCAAAAGCACAAATGGAGAGGTGCAGGAGTGGCTTATCTGGCACGCCTGGAAAGCGTGTGTACCCCGAAAGGGTACCGAGGGTTCGAATCCCTCTCTCTCCGCCACAAAAGAGTAAATGAACAATAAATAAAATAATAAATTAAATCAGAACAATTGTTGAATAAATTTAAAAGCATCATGAAAAAATTATTTACGTTTATAACTGTTCTCGCGATGTTCGTTATCGGAATGTCGGTTTATGTTGTTGCTCAGGATCAGGTTGAACCTGCTACAGAAGTGACAGAGGCTGTTGATTCAACAGAAGTAGATATCACTGCTGATCCAGTTGAAGAAGCTGCTGTTGTAATAGAAGAAGGAAAATCACTTCACAGCCAATTAAAACAAAAGTACATCGAAGGTGGACCAAGCTTTATGTCTACAGTTTTAATTTGTTTGATTCTTGGTTTGGCCTTAGCAATTGAGCGTATTATCTACCTGAACCTTGCTACAACGAACACCAAAAAACTTATGGCTAAAGTTGAAGAAGCATTAGCCAATGGTGGTGTTGAAGCTGCTAAAGAAGTTTGCCGCAACACCAGAGGACCTGTTGCAAGTATTTTCTATCAAGGACTCGACCGCTACGATGAGGGTGTCGATGTTATTGAAAAATCAGTTATTTCGTACGGAAGCGTGCAGGCTGGTTTACTTGAAAAAGGCTTAAGCTGGATTGCACTTTTTATTGCATTGGCGCCTATGCTTGGTTTCATGGGAACAGTAATCGGTATGATCGGTGCATTCGATGCAATCGAAATAGCTGGAGACATTAGCCCATCATTAGTAGCTGGTGGTATTAAAGTAGCTTTGATTACAACAGTATTCGGTTTAATCGTTGCTATTATCCTACAAATTTTCTACAACTATTGTGTGGCTAAAATTGACAGCATCGTAAACAGTATGGAAGATGCTTCTATTTCGTTACTCGACATGGTTGTTAAATTCAATGCTAAAAAATAAAAACACAAATGGAAAAGTCAAGTAAAATTAGTACGATAATTCTTTGGGTTTTAATGGTCATATCTATTGTATTATTTATTTTTATGTTTACAGCAATAGATAACGAGATAAACCCAGGAGCTAAAGCAGTTCAATTAATTACATTGAACATAAACTGGTCCATTGCTTTGTTTGCTTTAAGTGCTGTAATTGTTTTGCTCTTCTCTTTCCTACAAGTTTTTACCGACAAATCAAAAATGGTAAGTACACTTGCAATAGTTGTAATATTTGCAGCTGTTATAGGAATCGGATATGCATTGGCAAACAGCGAAATCCCTAGCTTCATCGGAGTTGAGAAATTTATTGCCGATGGAATAATTAATGAAACAATTTCAAAGTGGATCGGCACTGGATTAAACATTACATACATTCTTTTTGGTGGTGCATTTTTATCAATTGTTGGATTTAGCGCTGTCAATTTATTTAAACGTTAGTATTCGATGTTTCAAAACATCTAAAATTTAGTATTATGTCAAAGAAATTACCCGAATACAATGCTGCATCCTTAGCTGACATTGCCTTCATGCTACTTATGTTCTTCCTCGTGGTTACAACCATGGACGTGGATAGTGGTTTGGAAAGGCGTCTGCCGCAATGGGTCGATCCGTCGACTATTGAGGACACACCGCCAATTAAGGAGCGCAACATTTTTGTTGTATTGGTGAACCGCGACGACAAATTGCTTGTTGAAGGTGAACCTACCCGGATAGATGACCTTAAGGCTAAAACTAAAGATTTTCTTACCAATCCATTCAATAACGCAAATCTACCAGAAAAAACAATTAAGGATATTCCATTTTTTGGCCCTTACGAGATTTTAACCGGTAGTGCAGTTATTTCGCTACGAAACGATGTGGGAACCAGTTATGGCACTTATATCATGGTTCAAAACGAATTGATTGCAGCCATTAACGAACTTCGTGAAGATATGGCTCAAAGCAAATTTGGTAAGTCATATAAAAATTTAGACAGCGAACGTCAGGATGCCATCAAGACGATCTATCCACAAAAGATATCAGAAGCAGAACCAAAAAAAATAGGAGGAAAATAATATGTCGAAATTTAGAAAAAATGACAAAAAGGAACTTCCTGCTATTTCAACAGCATCCTTGCCCGATATTGTGTTCATGTTGTTGTTCTTCATTATGGTTTCGACTACTATGCGCGAAACAACTATGAAGGTGCATATAACCTTGCCACAAGCAACCGAGGTTAGCAAGCTGGAAAAAAAATCGTTGGTTAGTTATATTTATGTTGGACCTCCCGTACCTCAGTATGTTTCGCAATTTGGGAACGAACCCCGTATCCAATTGAACGATCAGTTTGCAAAACTGATCGACATACTTGATTTCGTGGAAGCCGAACGTCAGGCTCGCGATGAGTCGGAACGCAACCAAATTGTTACTTCGCTTAAGGTTGACGAATACACCAAAATGGGTATCGTTACCGACATTAAGCAGGAACTACGTAAAGCGGCTGCGTTGCACATCAACTACTCTTCGCGCAAAACTGCTAAGTAAATAAAAAGCGACTTTGCTACATACAAAAAAAGGTGATCGGAAAACGATCACCTTTTTTGTTTATTTTACTTTCACTCGTCATCTAACTCTTGGAGTAAATTGAAATTATAGTGGGAAAAAATTATCATACAGACCATTTTTTTACCTATTACTTGATCGGAATTATTAATAGATTTTGTGTAACCATTCAGTCGGTTTGTTTTTCAATACGTATTTTGTTCAAAAGAATAGTTTTAAGGCCGATAGAACATCAATTCTTTGTAAAAAATGGTTGATCGGCCTTGGTTTTATAGTT
>DATERL010000155.1:0-3500 GCA_035271585.1 Prolixibacteraceae bacterium | reverse complement strand
GCTCAAACCTATTACTCTAATTTTTTGGTTAACGAAAACGAAGGCCGTAATGTGGGTCTATCGTATTTCAGAGAACGTGGTTTTCGCGACGATATCATCAAAAAATTCCAACTGGGCTATTGTCCCGACCAAAAAGATTTGTTCACCCAAACGGCAATGCGAAATGGGTATAAAATGGAATTTCTTGAAGAAACCGGACTGACCATTAAACGCGACGACTGGATACGCGACCGTTTTTCGGGACGTGTTATCTTTCCCTTTCACAACTTGGCAGGCAGGGTCATTGCTTTTGGCGGGCGCATTCTGAAAACCGACCCCAAAGCAGCAAAATACCTCAACTCGCCCGAGTCCGAAATTTACCATAAAAGCAATGTGCTTTATGGAATCAATTATGCAAAAAACGCCATTACCCGTAACGAAAAATGCTATTTGGTAGAAGGTTACACCGATGTTTTGTCGATGCACCAGGCGGGTATCGAAAATGTAGTTTCATCATCGGGTACCTCGCTTACCATTGAACAAATTAGGCTCATCAAAAGGTTCACATCGAATATAACCATAATTTATGATAGCGATCAGGCCGGAATAAAAGCTTCGCTGCGAGGCATCGACATGGTACTTGAAGAGGGCATCAATGTGAAAGTGTTGCCACTGCCCGAGGGAGAAGATCCCGACTCCTTTGCCCGTTCTACAAGTGCTAGCGAACTGCTCGATTATATTGAAAAAAACGAAACCGACTTTATTCGTTTTAAAACCCAGCTGCTAATTGGCCAAACCGAAAACGACCCTGTGGCACGCGCCCGCCTAATTATTGATGTTGTTAAATCAATTTCGGTTATCCCCGATAACATTATTCGCTCGGTTTACATTAAGGAATGCAGTAAAATGCTCGATGTGGACGAAGACATTCTTTACACCGAAGTAAGAAAAATAAAATTCAAGCTCACCGAAGAGCAGATACTAAAGGAAAAACGAGAGCAAAACCGACAAGCTACGCTTAGCAGCACCAGTGCCACCGAAAAGCTACAACCAATTGGCAATCCCTGTAAAATAGAAGAAAAAGCGCTTTTACGAGTTCTGCTCCGCTACTTCCACCACGATTTGTTCAACATCGAAACCGAAACCGAAAATGGCAAAGAAGAAAAGATGGTTAAGGTGGGCGAATATATTCTGGCCGAATTAGAGGCCGATGGCCTAAACTCTGTCAATCCAGTGGTACAACAAATTTTCGAAGAGCTTAGAGAACATCAGTTCGAAGAATTATTTAACCCCGAACGTCACTTTGTTCAGCACGAGAACGGAGCAATAAGCGGTGCTGTTAGCGGCCTGCTGGTTGATAAGCACATCGAAAGTATTATCTGGCGAAAAAGAGGCGCTTTTGTCGAAGACGAAGATGAAATTCTGCACTTCATTGTGCCACGGCTGATAGAAGAATACAAGCTGCGCCATGTTAAACTAATGATTGACGAAATCATGAAAAAAATTGGCGATGAGCAAATATCCAACGACATGGATAAAATTATTGAACTTCAAACCATTATTACCAATCTGAAAAAAGTTGAAAAAGATTTATCGGTTAAACTAGGCAAACGTGCCGTAACATCATAAAATATGAGAACACTTTTCATCGAGGACAAAGAAAAAATTGATGCTATTATTAAGGCTTGCCGTACCTGCTATCTGGGTTTAAGCATCAACAATCAGCCTTATGTTGTACCCATGAATTTTGGCTACGATGGTGAATACATTTACCTGCACTCGGGACAAGAAGGACGAAAATGGGAAACCATGAAACAAAACCCAAAGGCTTGTATCACTTTTTGCCTGGGCGACGAACTGGCTTGGCAAGATGAACATGTTGCCTGCAGCTGGCGAGTTAAATCGCAAACAATAATTGCAGAGGGAGTACTTGAATTTATCGACGACATGGAAGAGAAAGAAGAAATAATGCACATCTTCATGAAAAACTACAGCGATCGGGAATTCAAATTCAACAAACCAGCCATTAAAAATGTTGGTATATTTAAAATGAAAACCGACGGTTTGAAAGCAAAAGAATTTGGCGTTAACGCAATCACTCCCCGGAACAAATAATTTGAACTGCTTTGGGCAATACAACAAATAAGACTTTGGTAACCGGTGCTACAGGCATGTTAGGTGCTCGGCTAGTTTTCGACCTGATAAACAATGGCATTGCTGTAAGAGCAATATACCGCAACAAAAATAGACTCGAACAATTTAAAACAAACATCGGGCTTTACACCGATAAGGTCGAACACTATTTTTCGCTGGTTGAATGGATTGAAGCCGATATATTGAATTATTCATCCCTTTTTTCGGCCCTCGACAACATTGATACAGTTTACCATTGTGCGGCCATGGTTTCGTTTTATACACCCGATAATAAACTAATGTACGAGACCAATATCAATGGTACCCGAAACCTGATTAATGCCTGTCTCGAAAACGGCGTTAAGTGGTTTTGCCACGTGAGTTCAATTGCCGCTTTGGGCAAAAAAAGCAACAATAACAATTTAATCGATGAGGAAACTTCGTGGGTTCAACAAAAAAAACATGCGGGTTACGGCATTAGTAAATTCCACTCCGAAATGGAAGTTTGGCGTGGCATAAACGAAGGTTTAGATGCGGTAATTGTTAACCCTGCAGTGATATTGGGACCGGGCGACTGGAAAACAGGCAGCCCTGCATTTTTCGATCAAATTTATAAGGGACTGAAATTTTATACCACCAGCGTAAACGGTTTTGTTGATGTTCGCGATGTATCGGAAGCCATGGTTCAACTCAGCTTACCCCAAAACCGCGCTGAAACAAAGAACCAGCGCTTTGTTTTGTGTGCCGGAAACTACTCATATCAAAATATTTTCACTTTAATAGCCAGTGCATTGAAAGTGAAACCTCCGTCAATTAAATCGGGAAAGCTCATGCTGTCGTTGGCCTGGAGGGCGGCCTGGCTCGCCGCAAAGATATCGGGTAAAAAACCAATTATCACCCGCCAAACAGCCCGCAGCGCAGCAGCAATAAACCGTTACGATGGAACAAAAATCACTCGTGCCATCGATCTAAAATACCGACCAATTGAAGAGAGCATTTGCGATATTGCTGCAATGTATTTGAAATAAACAAACCTCCGAACACCTTTTTCTCGCTTATCTCTGTAATTTTTTCACGCAGACAAAGCAGATGACGCAGATAAAAAAATCAGACTAAAAATTAATCTGCGGAATCAGCGTAATCCGCGTGCACCCTTTCTCTCGCTTATCCATCAAATTATTTGACGCTGATAGAGCAGATGACGCAGATAAAAAAATCATACTGAAAATTAATCTGCGGAATCAGCGTAATCCGCGTGCACCCTTTGTCTCGCTTATCCATCAAATTATTCCACGCAGATAGAGCAGATGACGCAGATAAAAAAATCAGACTAAAAATTAATCTGCGGAATCAGCGTAATCCGCGAGCACCCTTTGTCTCGCTTATCC
>DATERL010000154.1:0-14573 GCA_035271585.1 Prolixibacteraceae bacterium | reverse complement strand
GTTGTTCTTAATCAATGCCGTTTACTTTAAAGCCGACTGGAAAACTCAGTTCAAAAAAAGCAATACGCAATTAGAACCCTTTACCCTCGACGATGGAACCAAAACCGAGGTGCAAACAATGATTGGAAAGGTTGACCTTTCGTATTATAACGATGAAAAATTCTCGGTAATTAAACTGCCATACAGTCATGGTAAATTTAATTTGCTGATTTATTTGCCCGAAGAGGGTTATACAACTTCCGACATTGCGTCGGATTTAAGTACAACCAATTTTAAACTTTTGCGCGAAACGCCTTTGTCGAATAGAATTATTTGGTTGCCTAAGTTTGAATTTACTTTTGATATCCCTTTGATTAGTCATTTGCAACAAATGGGTATTATTGAGGCATTTGACAGTAATAAGGCTGATTTTTCGGACATTTCGGAAGCTGAACTTTATATTTCAAAGGTAATGCATAAAACCTACATTAAAACCGACGAAGAAGGTACAGAAGCTGCTGCGGCCACTTCTGTTTCGTTTGGTGATACCTCTGTTGGACCAAGTGAAGAGATTAAAATTGACCGCTCGTTCTTGTTTGCCATTGTTGAAGATGATACCGAAAGTATTTTATTTGTTGGGCGTGTTGCAAATCCATTGATTCATTAAATGCGCTTTTTACCGTTTTAAGGATTTTATAAAACTCGAAAGGCAGAAGTATTTACGCTTCTGCCTTTTTTTATATCGTGTCAGAGTTTGAATAAAAAATTGAAATGAGTAAATTTGGAGGTTAAATTAATAAGAGAGGGAGAAGAAGATGATTAAGCCTAAAAAAATTGGGATATTAACTGCGGGGGGGGATTGTCCAGGTCTTAATGCTGCCATTCGCGGAATAGGAAAAACAGCCATTTTGGAATACGGAATGGAAGTTATTGGATTTGTATCGGGCTATACCGGCCTCCTACATAAGGAGTATGTTACGCTTAAAGAGGAAATGCTTTCAGGAATTTTAACCATGGGAGGTACAATTTTGGGCACTTCGCGCGAGAAACCATTTAAAATAAGCCAGAACGATGGCAATATTAATAAGCCCGAACTGATAAAACAAAATTACCAGGAGCTTGGGCTCGATTGTTTGGTGTGCATTGGAGGTAATGGCACCATGAAAACTGCTGCTAAAATTGGAGAACTGGGCCTTAACGTAATTGGCATTCCCAAAACCATCGATAACGATGTGTATGGTACCGATATTACCTTTGGGTTCGATTCGGCTGTGGCCATTGCAACCGAGGCCATCGATCGTTTGCATACTACTGCCAACTCACATCAACGGGCAATGGTAATTGAACTCATGGGGCACGATGCTGGCTGGATTTCGTTGTATGCTGGCATGGCCGGTGGTGGCGATGTGATATTGATTCCCGAAATCCCTTACAATATTAAATCGGTGTGTAAAACGATAGAAGACCGTTTTATCAATAAAAAAGCGTACTCGATAGTGGTTGTTGCCGAGGGCGTTAAAGTTCCCGAGGGCTACACCGTGGCCGGTTATATTTCACATTGCATTTCAACTTATACCAGTGTTGAAGCTCGCGAAACACGGCTTGGATACGTGCAGCGAGGCGGAAGCCCCACTGCCAGCGACCGTATTCTGGCAACTCGTTATGGTTCTTTCGCCGTTGAGGCCATTGCTCGCGAAGAGTATGGCATAATGATTGCAATTCAAGATAACCATATTGTTAATGTTCCGTTATCGGTGGTTGAAGGGAAACTCAAATTAGTAACCGAGGATAATCCCCTGGTTATAAAATGTCGAAATATGGGCGTGTCGTTTGGTGATGAATAATTTTATTTTAGTATTTTTGGAACAATAATTGATTCAACCTTTTCATTTTGTTAATTTTGGCCTTGTTTTTAAAATAGGCTCTATAGCAATTAGTTTAAAATGTATAGTTGACATTGTTGCTTTAAGCAAAAGCAATTTATTTTTCATTCAATAACACATTAAATACAATAAGATGAAATATTTAGTATCTGCATTATTGGTTTTTTTAACCTTAGCCGTATTTTCTCAACCAAAAATTGAATTTCCAGAAACCACCTACGATTATGGTGATATTATGGAAGATGGTGGTATAGCCAATGCAAAGTTCGTATTTACCAACACAGGAAATCAACCCCTGATTTTAAATAACGTAAGGGCAACATGTGGTTGCACAACTCCAGAGTGGACTCGCGAACCAATTTTACCAGGCAAAACTGGTGTAGTAAGTGTTGGTTATAATCCTAAAAATAGGCCGGGTGCTTTTTCGAAATCGGTAAATGTATATTCAAATTCACAACCCGGTGTAAACGTGCTATATATAAAAGGAAAAGTACTTCCGCGTGAAAAATCCATGGAAGAAATATACCCGAGAGTCACTGGTCCTATTCGTTGGAAATCAAACTTCATGTCGTTTGGAAATATTCTCAATACCGAAATAAAAACCCAGGAAATTGAGTTTATTAATGCTTCGGATGCACCAGTTAAAATGGATACCATGCGTTCCCCGGAACATATTTCAGTGAAATTTGAGCCACAAGAACTCGCTCCCGGAAAGACCGGAATGATGATTATTACATTTGATGCTAGGAAAAAGGATGCTTACGGTACAACTTCTGACAGGATTTATCTCTTAATCAATAACGAAAAACATAATACATACTCAGTTGGTGTTTCGGCATCATTGAATGAAGACTTCAGTATGATGACGCCCGAACAAAAAGCGAATGCTCCTGTTGCGGTTTTCAATGATAAAGTTTTTGATTTTGGTTCGATTAAACAGGGCGAAAAAATTACCAACGTTTTTAAACTGACCAACAATGGAAAGAGTGATTTACTAATTCGTAACGTGCGTGCATCGTGTGGTTGTACTGCCGTTAAAAACGAAAACGTTGTAAAACCTGGAAAAACCATCGATATTACGGTTGAATTTAATTCGCGCGGAAAACGTAATCGTCAAAACAAATCGATTACTGTAACAACAAACGATCCTTTAAACCCAACCGCCGTGTTGCGCGTAATGGGGACCGTCGATAATTAAACTCAAATTCCAACAAAACCTAAAGGCCGGAATATCCGGTCTTTTTTTGTGTTAAGTTGCATTATGAGATGTATTTTTATCACATCATTACAGTTTACCTTTTCAAATAATTAATATGACCCAAAAAAAACAACATCATATCGAAAATAATCCCGAATTTAAAGGGATAAAAGTTAATAGAGGTATTGAAACTCCTCCGATGGTTAATCCCAACCGATTGACTAGAAAGGGAATAGCCAAACGTAAAAATCTTTCGGTCGATGAATTTGTTGAGGGCATTTTGGCTGGCAACCGAGTGATTTTAAGTCAGGCTGTTACCTTAATCGAAAGCGTAAAACCTGAACATCACGACCTGGCGCAGCAGATTATCGTAAAGTGCTTGCCCCATGCTGGAAAATCAGTTAGAATTGGTGTTACGGGAGTACCTGGTGCAGGTAAGAGCACTTTTATTGAAGCACTTGGTAAGCAAATAACAAGCAATGGTGGTAAATTGGCGGTTTTGGCCATTGACCCCAGCAGCGAGCGAACCAAAGGAAGTATTCTTGGCGACAAAACCCGCATGGAAGAACTGGCCAACGACAAAAACGCTTACATCCGTCCTTCGCCCTCGGCAGGTTCGTTGGGCGGTGTAGCTCGCAAAACTCGCGAAACGGTTATACTTTGCGAGGCAGCTGGGTTCGATACTATATTTATTGAAACGGTTGGTGTTGGACAGAGTGAAATTGCTGTGCATTCAATGGTCGATTTCTTCTTGTTAATACAAATTTCTGGAGCGGGCGATGAACTCCAGGGAATTAAGCGAGGTATTATGGAAATGGCCGATGGAATTGTGATTAATAAGGCCGATGGCAACAATATTGAACGTGCCGAACTGGCTCAGGCTCAATTCAGGAGCGCATTGCACCTCTTTCCACTTTCACCCTCGGGTTGGTCTCCCGAAGTACTAACCTGCTCCGCCATTTTCAAAACCGGAATAAAAGAAACTTGGGACATGATTACCAACTATATTTCGTTTGTAAACAACAACCATTATTTTAACGATCGGCGCACACAACAGGCAAAATATTGGATGTACGAAAGTATTAATCAAACGCTTAATAGCTCGTTTTATAATCATCACAAAATAAAAAAACAGTTAAAATTAATCGAAATCGATGTTTTGAATGATAAAATGAGTTCATTTGTAGCAGCTAAGTCGTTACTCGACATCTATTTCGAAGAATCAAAATGAATTATTAAATAATAAATTACATCAAATGAAGAGAATTATCACCGTGGTTTTTGCAGCAATCCTTTTGTGGTCATGCGGAAACAAGACTCAATTTACAATTAATGGTACTGTTGTTCCCCAATTAGATGGACAAATGATACGGTACAGCATCGACAAAGGAAACCCTGTCGCGGTTGATACAGTTGAAATTACCAAGGGAAAATTCACTATTAAAGGCGATGTTCAAATTCCTGAGCTTAACTTGTTAAGTATTTTGGATCAGAACAAGTATGTTGCTCAGTTTTTTATTGAACCAGGGAAAATTGATATGACCATTTATCCCGACAGCTTTGAAGCTAATGTGATAAGCGGATCCAAATCAAATGACATTTTCAGGACTTACATGGATGAGGTTATTTCTCTCTCGAAAGCCGAAGGCGAACTGCAAAAACGTTTTGTTAATGCTCAATCGAGCGGAAACGAAGAGGAAATGAGTGCCATCATGTTCGAATACGAAACCATGATTGACAATACCCAGTTTTATGCCAAAAACTTCATCAAGGAATACAGTAACTCACCAGTTGCAGCTTACGTTTATCTGATGAACTTTTTTCAGCAAGCTGAACTTGAAGAACTCGATTCAATGCTGACTGTTTTTGAACCCATTGGCGCATCCGATTTGGTTATTGCTATGAAGGAACGTGCCGATCAACTTCGCGTTTCGGGCATTGGTGCCGAGGCTCCCGATTTCACGCTTGATCACTTGGGCGAAATAGCTGTATCTCTCTCATCCTTAAGGGGGAAATACGTGTTAATCGATTTTTGGGCTTCGTGGTGTCAACCATGTATGATGGAGTTGCCTAATGTAATTGAGCAATACATCACTTATAAAGATAAAGGGTTCGAAATTTACGGTGTTTCTCTCGATCGTGATGGTGAAGCCTGGATGGAAACCATCGTGACCAAAAATATGGATTGGGTAAATGGCTGGGATCAACAAGGCGAAATAGCTACCATGTATGGTGTTACAGGAATTCCAACTACCATATTACTCGATAAAGAAGGTAAAATATTGGCTAAAAACCTACGGGGTGCCGACTTAAAAGCTAAACTGGCCGAGTTGCTCGACTAGTTATAAGCTATAAAAAAAGCCGGCTAATAAAATTTAGTCGGCTTTTTTTATGTGATAAATTTTGCTAAAATTCGATAATGATTCCCAAGGTTGGTAAAATGGTGCCGGTATAATTATCAATCATACGTAATTGGTAACGTGTACCGTTATCGCTTGTAATCAATTCGTCGGATCCCTCAACGCGGTTACGCACAACAATAGCGTTGTATTCGGCCTTAAAGTTGTAAATATTTTGAATGTCAACATAAAACTTAGCCGTGAGTTTTTTCAAATAAAATGCCTTATCGACTCGTACGTCGAGTTGGTGAAAAGCTTTGAAGCGTTTGCTGTTGATTTTTTCGTAATCGAGATAAGGTCCACCCAGTGCCTGCCAGGCTTTAATAAGCGACGACTTTTCCAAATCGTAAGGAGTATAGGGTAAACCACCAACAAATCGCCATTTTCCGCCTACAGTCCAGTTATTGCCCACTTTATAAGTTGCAAACATGGTCAGTAAATGACGGCTGTCCCAGGTGGCAGGAATAAAATCGCCAGTGATAACATCTTTAAACTCACTTCGTACCAAAGTATAAGCAATGTTACCGTTCAGGTTTTTCTGGTTGTTGATACGGGCAAGTACTTCAAAACCATAAGCCCGTCCTTCGGCTATCGAACGAACTTCTTCGTCGCCCAAAACCCCAAAGTCGTTTCCTTTATTGGCCAGACTAATGTTATCATTTACCGAAAATGGGTAATTGTTGTAAGTTTTCAAGAATCCTTCAACCGTAAACTGTATCATTTGCTTGGGTTTATATTCGAAACCCGCAATATAATGGTTAGCGCCGATGTACTTTAATTCGTTTTGCTTATTGACAAATTCATCGTTTTTCTTATAGCCCAGCGAGGTATAAGGAGGTAACTGATAATACCTTCCCACATTGGCATTGAGGCTAATTTGATCACTCAGGTTATATGAAACCGAAAGGCGTGGCGAAAACTGATCGAGCAGATTATTCATGCTTGATGAATAGTTGTTGGCATCCATTCGAACACCTGCCGAAACGATAAACTGATCAGCCAAAAAATTACGGCTAACCTGACCAAAAATACCCCACTTAAACAAGTTTAGATCGGTGCTGTAGTTGATTTCAAATTGCTGTCCACCAAAAAAACGCTTTTGATAGGTATCATTAGTGTAAGTAACCAAATCAGTATTCATTCCGTAATTAAATTTCCATGTATTAATTCGGTTTGTATTTTCAGCACGTAATTTGGTTTCAATTTCATTCGATAAATAATCGAGTGTTTTGTTGGCGGGATCGCTTTCGTCGTTATCAAAATATTTTATCGAAGCGTTGTTCAAATGGTTCCGGCTAAGTGCTATCGACGATAAACCCGTGTTGTGAAAACGCTTATAAATAGCGCCCAGCGTATAGGTCCATTGTTCGTTAACGGCAAGATTGCTTAAAATGAATTCTTGTTGCTCATCGGGGTTTTCAATTTTGTTATTTAATCTGAATTGATCGATGGCACCTAATCCGATAAAAGTGATTTCGTTCTTTTGATTGATGCGGGTTTTTACTTTAAACTGCAAATCGTTAAAAGTTGGTAAAAAAGGCAGTTCTAAGATTCCGAATAAAAATTCAAGGTAAGAGCGACGGGTTGAAACGATGAAGGTGGTTTTTTCGCCAATAGGGCCTTCGAGGGTACCCGAAACTTCAGATGCCCCAAAGGTGCCTCTGAATTTCAGTTTTTCGCTGTTCCCGTCAACCTGATTGAACTCAAGTACACCACTAAGCGCGTCGCCACGGTTCGAAGGAAAAGCACCGGAGTAATACTTTACTTCTCGAATAAAATCGGCGTTAATAATCCCCACAGGTCCACCAGAGGCGCCTTGTGTGGCAAAGTGGTTAATGTTGGGCACCTCAATGCCGTCGAGGTAAAAAACACTCTCTGAAGGGCCTCCTCCACGTATAATAATGTCGTTACGAAATGCTGGAGTTGATGCTACACCCGGAAATGATTGTATGACTTTCGAAATATCGCGGTTGGCTCCGGGATTGGTTTCAATTTCGCCAATACCAATGCTTCGTAATGAAACTGGGCTTTCTTCGGTTTTACGAAAGGGATTGGCTGTTACTGTCACCTCAGCAATTTTTTGATCGGCCTCTTGCATTTTAATATTAATGTTGGCCACGTTGGCATTGGTTATCTCAAACTCGTCGGATAAAGCATCTTTGTATCCGATAAATGAAGTTGAAAGCCTGATGAAACCGGGTTTTAATCCAAAAAGTTGAAAATTCCCATCGAGGTCGCTTACCGACCCCAGGGTGGTTCCTGTAATAACCACGTTTACAAATGGAAGCGGTTCATTGGTTGTGGCATCAACTATTTTACCTTTCACAATACCGTTTTGAGCAGCTAAACCCAAACTAAGTGCTGCAAGTATAATGCTTAAAAATGTTTTCATGGTTTTTTACTTTATTCTTACTGAAACTTTGTTGGTAATTTCTTTGGCTGTGGTTATGGTGCTCAAATCGGTGTATAGTTTTCCGTCTTTGCCTGAATAATGGCTGTGCCCAATTGGGTTCAGGTAAAAAGTATCGGTATTGGTTGTGCGATCTACCAACACAGAATAAATCAAAGCCGGTTGGCACGACGATTTGTAATTGGCATCGTCGGGGTAAAGGTTGTTGTGCCAAAACTCGTTCCAATCCCAGGGCTGGTTTATTTCCATCATCAGATTGAATTTATCGGGAAGTGGCTTTGTGCTCCGGGTATTAAGTATAAAATCACCTTTTGGTGTGGCACCGGTTATGGCATCGGGCATAGGATTTTCGGGACTTGGCAAAAATGATGTACTTTCTTCAATCGTTCCTTTTTTATGAAGCCAATAAGGCAATGTCGATGGTCGTTGTGCCTTACCTGGTTTATTATCCCATTTTCCCTCACCCAGCGAACCGTGCCCGTAAATTCCAGTGGCAAGGTAACGGGTAACAAAGAGTGTTTCAATGTAATTTCCATCAAGGTCTTCTATCCAAAAAGTAAAAGTTGGATGATTATGGCTTGGTCCTTTCATGAATTTTATCTCCATCTCAACTCCTTTTTCGCTATTGTTGGTCGAGATGTTTTCAAAAACAAGTTCCGACATTTGCTTGCTTTTACAACCTTGTAATGTAAAAACTATAATTGTAATTAGTAATAATAATTTATAACTGCTCATGGTCTTAATTCTTAAATTTTAAAGCAAAACAAAAAAAGATCAATTTATGTTCAAATAATTCAACAATAAATCTGAACAAAATTAGAAAATAAAATTAGTGTTTTTTTTATTAAAAATGAAGTATTAACTGATTTTGGAATGTTAATACTTTCCTTTAAATTTATTCACGTAAAATTAACTAATTCGAACAGCTAATAAAATGGAAAATAATCAAAAGAATGAAATCTCAAGACGAAAGTTTTTGGGAACAACTGTTGCCGGTGTTGCCGGTATAGCGCTTTTTTCATCGTTGGCTTCATGTAAGCAAAAAAGTAATGTAAGTAGCTTAAAACTTGGGTTTATTGGCATTGGGCAACAGGCCATGTTTTTACTCGATGGTTTTATTCAAATACCAGGCATAAAGGTCGTTGCTGGCTGCGATGTGTATGGTATTAAACGCGAAAGGTTTGAACGCCGGGTGAAAGATTATTACAGCAAAACAGGAGAACAGGCCGAAGTTAAAACTTTTGAAAAGTACCAAGATATATTGGCAATGAACGATATCGATGCCGTAGTTATTGCTGTTCCCGACCATTCGCATGCCATGATTGCCATTGCAGCATGTAGGGCAGGGAAAGATGTTTACCTCGAAAAACCACTTACGTTTACTATAAAAGAGGGACAGGAATTACGTCGGGTTGTTCGCGAAACAGGTCGTGTGTTGGCTGTTGGTAGCCAGCAACGTTCCGATCCAAATTTCCAGCATGCTGTAAAAATAGTACAATCGGGAGCACTGGGCAAAATTGAAAAAGTACACGCTTACGTTGGAGCGCCGCCAACACCTTACAACTTACCCGTGGAACCAATACCAGAAACATTAAACTGGGATTTATGGTTAGGCAGTCTTCCCCAACCAATTACGTTTAACCATCAGTTAAATCCACCTATTTCGCTCGATCCACCACAGGATGAACAGATGTGGGGCGCTTGGCGTTGGTACAAAGAAATGGGCGGTGGATTCACCACCGATTGGGGTGCTCACATGTTCGATATTGTTCAATGGGGATTGGGCATGGACGAAAGCGGCCCGGTTGAAATATCGCCCATTGGCGACGGTGCCGAGTTTATGCAATTTGTTTATGCAAATGGCACAATTATGACCTCAGAACCTTTCGATGAGCAAAAAACTAAGGGAGTAAAATTTATTGGCACCGATGGTTGGATTGAAGTTTCGCGCGATCATTTTAGCGCTTCCAATGATCAACTTTTACCCGATGAAAACATTACGGACAATTCGGGATCGTACGAAACAAAAATAGGTCACCATCTCGATTTTGTCGAAGCCATTCGTGAAGGCAGAGATCCACTGGTTTCGGTTGAGATTGGTCACCGCAGTTGCACAGTTTGTACCTTGGGGAATATAGCCTGCGAATTGAAACGCACCTTAAAATGGAATCCTGTTAGTGAAACTTTTATCGACGATGTTGATGGTGCTGCAAGCAAAATGTTGCACTATGATTATCGCGACGGGTGGAGCCTGTTATAACCATACTTTAATAAAGAAAACAATCTCCTGTACATTTTTATATCGGGGATTGTTTTACATTAGATAGTTAGTCCCGATCCGTCAACTGACGGATTAGGATGAAATCTGAGTATTTAGACAAATACGAACACTCTGATATTGAACATATTAAGCAAACTGAAGTGAGTGTATCAATTTATTAATAATCAACTGGCTATAAAAACACAACGAACTATTATTAAATAATATCGTATTTCTTTTTTTTTAATGAAGCCAAATATCTCTTTAGCTTTTAGCGCTGTTAACCTTCGTTTCGACTCAAGCCGGCTGGACTCTTTGGCTATCGCTAAAATTTGTAATAAGAACGACAGCTAAAATGCAACTATAAATATTACGTATTATTCATAGTTAGCAACAAGGGAAAAAAATAAAAAAGAAAATTCTAGTTCGAGACAAAAATTCTATTAAAAAGACCCTTAACCAGACAGCCAATCTTTGATGAAACGATACTGCAAACTTGATAGCATTTATTTTTTCCCTCCGCGCTTTTGCCCTGATGGGCAATTGGTGATTTGGATAGCGTTTCAAATAAATAGCCCTCGCACAAATAGCCCATTTGGTTTTTGCCAACACACAGGCAAACCTTGAAAAACCAAAAGAGCTATTCTATTTCCAACACACCCGACATAATTGCGAGTGCGACATGCATTGGCTGACTAGTGTACTACTTTTGACTCCAACAAGGGAAGCCGAAAACTAAACAGAGTAGGCAAAAATCTAAATCATACCATCATGGCTAATTTTTATTGTGAATATTGCGGACAAAAATTTTCAAGTGTTGCGGCATTAACAGCCTCAAACTGTTCCCGACACCCGTTAGGAACTGGTAAAGGGAAACATAGTCTTTATCAGGGAAGTGAAAAATCGAAATACACGTGCAAGTATTGTGGTCAGTCTTTTAGTACGATCAGTGCAATGACAGCATCAAATTGTTCAAGGCACCCGAATGGAACCGGTAAAGGCAAACACGCACCAGCATTGTAATGGATTGTTTTACTGCCATTGATTTTGAAACCGCACACGGTAAACGTTGGAGTATTTGCCAGGTTGGGTTGGTACGGGTTGAAAACGGGATTGTTACCAATGAAATTAGTTTGTTGGTACAACCACCCAACAACTACTATTGGGACAGGTTTATTGATATTCATGGCATTACTCCCAGCCATACAGCAAATGCCCCAACCTTTGATAAAATATGGCCAGTAATTGAACCATTTATTGCAAACCAATCCGTTGTAGCGCACAACGGTTTGGCTTTCGACTTTCCGGTATTAGCCCGTACACTTGAATATTATGGAATGCCCGTTCCCGATTACGAAAAACATTGCACCTACCGCTTGTTTCAGGACAATTTGGCTTCATTATGTGAAATTTATGACATACCTTTAAACCATCACGATGCACTGAGCGATGCGAAGGCATGTGCGGAGTTATTTCTGAAGTATATTAAAACAAAATGAATTAATAAGTACAGATAATGAAAGACATACAAAACCTACTGGAACAAGTTGAATTAATTGTAAAGACACATAATGAAATTCTTGATGCTACTGGTGGTAGATTTAATGTTTTTAAAATTTTAAATTTAACTACGAATGAAGTTAGGTTACATTCTGCTTTTATTGCTGAATTCTTAGATCCTAAAGGAATACACGGATTGAAAGAAAAACCATTAGTGGCATTTATAAATTTATGTATTTCGGAATATGAAAAAATAAGTAATGCTAAAAATGAAAAATCAGTCACTAAAGCTGATTCTCTACACAGAATTCAGATATTAAAAAATTTTAACAAGTCAAGTGCGAAAGTTGAAATTGAAAAGTATATAGGCAATGTTACCGACACAGAAGGTGGAAGAATTGATATTGTTATAACAGACAAAAACAACCATTCAATAATTATTGAGAATAAAATTTATGCACCGGACCAGGAGAATCAATTAATCAGATATGAAAATTATGGAAAGAAAAACTTCCCTGAAAAGTTTTGCATTTTTTACCTTAATTTAAGTGGTGATGTGCCAAATATTAATAGCACCAAAGGAGTTGACTTTTTAAAGTTAACATATCGGGAAAATATCCTTAAATGGCTCGAAAAGTGCCTTCAAATGGCCGTAATGTTTCCCACAGTTAGAGAAACAATCATTCAATATACAGCAACAATCAAACAATTAACCGGTATGTCAATAAATAAAAAAATGGAAGAGAATATTACTGATTTAATACTCAGAAGTCCCGAAAATTTGGAAAATTCGATAGAATTAGCCAAAAATGTAAATAACGCAAAGGCTGAACTTCTTTATGGTTTTTTTGAAGTTCTTGAAAAAACTTTAAAAGAGAAAGGTATTGAATTTGAAAAGATTGGTAAAAGTTACAATAAAGAAAAATGCTTAAACTGTTTTGAAAAAAAATTCACGGATAGTTCTAAGTTTTTTGGTATATATAGTAAAAATATCTCTCTAAAAGATGACATTGTAGTTCGTTGGGGATGCGAATTGGGAGAGAATATATATTATGGATTTATAATATGGAAAAAAGATAAGACTGGAGTTGCTAAAGAAACACAATTTGAAAATGTTAGGAAAATTATAAAGGAATGTGATAATAATTTTCTAGACGATAATGATAATATATGGTTATGTTGGCAGTATACAAAACCCAAGTTGGATTTTTATGAATTTAAATCGGATGAAATCTTTAAGTTTGTTGATAAAAACCTAATACAAGAGATGGTGAATTCAATTGCTAAAAATGCTATTGAGCATATAAACAAAGTAAAAGAGGAACTTCTTAAATTGCCAGATGTATTTTGAAATACTCAAAATCATTATTTTTCTAACTTTTTGAAATTTCAGAATAATTTTATTTTTTGCTGTGAAATATGCAAACCGCGAATAATGCAACAGGCACTAATGCATTATTCGTTCGATTAAAATTATTATTTTTGATCTAATTAAAGATTAGTGCCACCGCTATCGCGGCTCCTTTCATTTCTGCAACCGTCTTTCTACCATACTTTCACCGCAAACGCGGCTTTTCAGGTCTAAAGGTGCGTAGCTCTGGCAGTATGGTAGAAATATGTTTTTGAAAGTAGAAAAAAGGTACGTTGCACCGACAGTATGGTGAAGATTAGCTCCCTGATCCAATTTTAGTTATATAGTAGACTTTCAACCTTCCAAAGCCATCAAAAATCTAATTTTTCTGAAACTCAATTAATATATTGAAAATTCTTTTGCACTACGCCGTTTCCTGTCGCACCTTCAGTCTACTTTTATTCTCAAAAAGACAATGGAGAATTTTGATTATGATTTTAATTTCGGAAAAGTTGAGAAGTTAAAAAGTACGTATTTGAGCTGGTCGTCAATTGGCTCATGTAATGATATTTTTTCGACTAAAGACCTTGTATGTGAGTTATTACCAGATAATATTAAAGTAGATACCTTGATCGACTTGAATGGTTCCCCGGAGGTTTATTTTATCAATCAAAATCAGGAAGGTTATTATTTAAAGAATTCGCAATCAGGGATAATCTGCTGTTTTATTATAAACTTCGACAACCATCGTCGGCTAATCAATCTCGATGGCATTTGCATACATAGCTTTGCAAAATTCTCAAAAGCATATTTTCAGTTGCTGGATGAAAGAGTAACTAACGATGATAAAATAATTGCTGAAAAGAAAATAAAACTTTCTCTCCAATCTATAATGAAGAATCTCGATTGTGAATACTTCATCGAGAAAAACAGATTGGGATTCGTGCTCAATGTTAAACTAAGCTGGGAAGAAATAGTAACCATTTCAATCAGCTATAAAGGCTTCATGACACAATTACCCAAAATCGCTAAAACGATAAAAGAAAATCAAAGGATTGAAGGGGAATCAGGACTTCTGACAACGGTAATATATTATGACGATTTCGAGGAATGGAAAGAAGGCAGATAATCTGAGTAGTTAAAATAGATATCATAGAATTGTCTTCATCCTGAAACGAGCATGTTCGTTACGAACACAAACACGGATGAATATTCACATGCGAGTTCCATCCGACCTTAAAAAACAAATTATATTCGGATGAAATTCAATAACTTTTTGAAATATATTATTATACCACGTCATAAAATGGCGCAGTAACAACCTACCTTTGAAAACACAAAATAACAAGTGCATGTTTGAAAAATTAACCATAAGTATTCAACTGAGAAGGACAGTCAAGGCTAAAAAAGCTGCAATCAAAAACCAAAAATTCGAAATTGCAGCTTCCTTTCGGGATACTGAAAAAGCTTTACTGGCGAAATTAGGAGTTAATGAACAGCAAGTTAAATCCGTCAAAATCCAACATAGCTTTTTAATCAGGTGTTTCAGAAAGGTTCAATTCGTTTTTCAGAAATATAAACTTGAAAGAGAAC
>DATERL010000153.1:0-27109 GCA_035271585.1 Prolixibacteraceae bacterium | reverse complement strand
GTTTTTTAAAATACACATTAGCAACTATTACCGGTATAATTGTGGTATCACTGCTTACTTTCTTCCTTTTTTTGGGAATAATATCAGCAGTTGTGGCCACTTCGTCAAAAGATGTTACAATTAAAAATAATTCGGTTTTATTACTTGATCTCAATGCTCAAATTACCGACCGTGCATCAAACGATCCCTTTCAAAACCTTGATATTCCATTGTTTCCAGGTTCGAAAAAGATTGGTATTGACAATATTCTCGATGCAATTGATAAAGCCAAAACCGAAGATAAAATTAAAGGAATATACATTCGTACCGAAAATATTGGAACAAGTTATGCCAATTGTGAAGAAATCCGAAGGGCATTAATTGATTTTAAAGTGGAGTCAGGTAAATTTATATATGCTTATTCCGAAAATTTCTCTCAAAAAGCATATTTTGTGGTTTCGGCTGCCGATAAAATTTTTATCAATCCCGAGGGAATGCTTTTGTTTACTGGTATTGCTTCACAACACGAATTTTATAAGAAAGGCCTCGAGAAATTGGGTGTCGAAATGCAGGTAATCCGTCATGGAAAATTCAAAGCCGCCGTTGAGCCTTTCATGCTTGAAAAAATGAGTGCCGAAAACCGTAACCAAGTTGAAACATACATTGGAAGTATATGGAACAGCGTACTCAATGGTATTTCTCAAACCCGTGGAATTAGCGTTGAAAAATTAAATGCCATTGCCGATCAAAATATGATGTTTACACCGGCTAAGGAATATTATAACTTAAACTTGGTTGATAGTGTTTTATACGAAGACCAAGTTCTTGATATTCTCCGCGAAAAAACAGGAACCAAACCAAATAAAGAGATTAACGCCCATACTATTTCCGATATGAAATCGCTTGTTAAGGAGCGCAAAGAAAAAGGATTGGCCAAGGATAAAATTGCTGTTATTTATGCCGCCGGTGAAATTGTTATGAGTTCTTCTTCTTCCATGTCCTCAGCCGACGAAATTGTAGGTCCTGGCTTAGCCAAAGAAATTCGCAAAGCACGTACCGATTCTACAATTAAAGCCATCGTTCTCAGAATTAATTCTCCAGGTGGAAGTGCTTTGGCATCGGAGTTGATTTGGCGCGAAGTTAAACTCGCTCAGCAGGCGAAACCCGTTGTTGTTTCGATGGGCGGGTTGGCTGCCTCGGGTGGTTATTACATTGCCTGTGCTGCCGATACCATTGTTGCTGATGCTACTACCCTTACCGGTTCGATTGGTGTTTTTGGTCTTGTGCCTAATATTAATGAGCTTTTCGAAGACAAGCTGGGTATTAATACCGAAGTGGTAAAAACCAATAAGTTGAGCGATATGCCAATGCTTTACCGTGCCATGAGCACAAACGAAAAAGCCTTAATGCAAAACATGGTCGAAAATGTATATTCCACCTTTGTAAACCATGTTGCCGAAGGACGTGGACTCAGCTACGAGCAAGTTGACGAAATTGGTCAGGGGCGCATTTGGACAGGAGCCAATGCAAAAGAAATAGGTTTGGTCGATGTGTTGGGCGACTTAAACGATGCCATTAAAATTGCTGAAGAATTATCGGGTTTGGAACACTATCGCTTAGTGAAATTACCAAAAATGAAAGATCCATTCGAAGAATTAATGGGCAGTTTTTCAAGTCAAATGAAAATGAAAGTATTGACCCGCGAATTAGGAAGTGCTGCACGATATTATCAAACACTTCAACAACTCTCGAATACTAGCGGAATTTTGGCCCGTTTACCACAAGATATCAATGTAGAATAATATTAGATCGATAAAACGATATTTCGCAAAAAGTTGCCTTATTAATAGGGCAACTTTTTTTGTTGTCATCATTCATCTTCGTAAATTAGGCGAAAGTTTCCTAAATTCAATTTTTCCTTGTTTAACTGGTAATCCAATTTAATGTTGAAAATTTTGTTATACCCGTTCATGTTGATTTACGCTTTGGTCGTGTCCATTCGTAATTTCATGTTCGATTCGAAAATTTTTAAACAACACGAGTTCAATGTACCAATCATATCGGTTGGGAATATTACCGTGGGAGGAACTGGTAAAACCCCACATGCCGAATATCTCATCACCATTTTGAAAAAACAGTTTAAGGTAGCTTACCTAAGCAGGGGCTATCGTCGCAAAACAAAAGGTTTTGTGTTGGCAACCAAACAGTCGGGAGTGAAAGAAATTGGTGATGAACCCGTTCAAATTAAGCAGAAATTTCCCGATATTACAGTGGCTGTTTGCGAAAAACGGGTTAAGGGAATTCATCAATTATTAGAAGATAAGACCAAAAACCACGAAGTTATTGTGCTCGACGACGCGTTTCAGCACCGCAGCGTTAAACCCAGCATCAATATTTTATTGATTGATTATACCCAACAAATTTTTGATGATCAATTATTGCCGGTAGGAAAATTGCGTGAGTCATGCAGCGGACGCTACCGTGCCAATTTTATTATTTTCACCAAGTGCCCGCCAATGCTGAAACCCATTGAGCAAAGAATCATTAAAAACAAGCTAAATATCAGGCCATACCAAAACCTGTTTTTTACAAGCATTGTGTATGGAGAAATTACACCAGCCGAAAAAGGCTTGAAGCTTTTTAGTAACGACATGCGAAAACATACGGTGCTACTTATTACTGGTATCGCTAACCCGCAACCTTTAGTTGATTATCTGACGCCCCAGGTTGGCGAAATTACTCATTTGAATTATCCCGACCATTTTCATTATTCCGAAACAGAAATAAATCTGATTCACGAAAAATATGAAGCCATTAATGTTTCGGAAAAATTAATGATTACGACCGAAAAAGATCTGGTGAGGTTCAAGTCGATAAGTAATTTACCTGACCATTTTTTCGAGAAACTTTACTATATTCCAATCGAAATTAAATTTCTCGATCGAACCAAAGAATTATTTAACCAAAGAATTATCAATCATGTTACAGAAAATAACAGCAACAGCAAATTTCATTAAAAAACAAAGTAATTTCGATGGGAAAGTTGCCGTAATACTGGGTTCAGGCCTGGGTAATTTTGTCGATAGCATTGAAGTTGAACATGAAATTGCGTACGACCAAATCCCTAATTTTCCGGTTTCAACAGTCGAAGGGCATAGCGGAAAGCTTATCATTGGTTTGTTTCGTCAAAAACGAATAATTGCCATGCAGGGCCGCTTTCATTTTTACGAAGGGTATGGTATGGAAGCAGTAACTTTTCCGGTGCGGGTATTCAAAGCATTGGGTGTTGAGGTTCTTATGGTTTCAAATGCTGCTGGTGGCATAAATTATGGTTTCGAAGTAGGTGATTTAATGATGATTGTCGATCACATCAATCTATTTGGAACCAATCCGCTTATTGGCAAAAACTATAACGAGTTGGGACCACGCTTTGCCGACATGACTAAGGCCTATAATCCCGAAATGTGCGAAATAGCAAGGCTGTTTGCCCATGAAAATAATATTGTTTTGCGCGAGGGAGTTTACGTTGGGCTTACTGGGCCAAGCTTTGAAACGCCTGCCGAATACCGGTTTTTAAATACCATTGGTGGCGATGCCGTTGGAATGTCAACCGTGCCCGAAGTTATTGTGGCTAATCATGCTGGACTAAAAGTGTTTGGTATGTCGGTAATTACCAATAACGGACTGGCTATCCCCGAAGAGGGCAATAAACACAACGAGGTACTGGATGTTGCTTCTGTAGCGGCACCTAAACTTGAAGCTATTTTTGGTGAATTAATCGGTCTGCTTGGCTAAAGCTAATTCTGTTTGGCATTTAGAATAGTTATCGAGCGAAATTTTTTCAATTCATTAAAGGTTTTTTGTGATTTTATGAAAAAATGAAATACAATGCTGCCCATTAGTATTTCGGGATGATATTTATGGGTGACATTTTTTAACAGCTGTTCCCGTTTCTTTTTTAATTCTTTTTTTGACGCATAGTAAGCTAGGTGCGCTTTTATGATGGCATTGGCATTTTTAAATTCAAACGAAACCAAATATTTAGCAATAGCAGTAGTATCGATTAACATTCGGCTTAACATAGTTAACCTGAGGTTTTTGCCGCTGTGATTTTTGTAAAGTGTCCAAAGGCTATTTCTGAAGTTGAGGTATAACTTTTGGGGATTGTTGTACTCGAGGGTGGCTCCACCATAGTGGTACACTTTGCTTTTGGGGCAATAAACTATTCGATAACCTCGGTTTTTGAGTCGCCAGCAAAGGTCAATTTCTTCCATGTGGGCAAAATAGTCGGCATCGAAACCTCCATTTTCTTTAAACATGTCGGCCCTTATGAATAAACAGGCTCCCGATGCCCAAAGGATGTCGGACTGACTATTGTATTGCCCCGTATCGTATTCAATAGCATTCATTATCCGCCCTCGGCAAAATGGGTATCCATACTTGTCGATAAAACCACCGGCAGCCCCGGCATGTTCAAATCGCGAGCTATCTCGGTCCGATAATATTTTAGGCTGAATGGCAGCAACTTCACTATGTTTGGCAAAAGTTTTCAGTGGTGAATTGAGCCATTTTTTGCTTACCCTTACGTCGCTGTTCAAGATACAGAAAATGTCAGCTTCAATATTTGCTAAGGCCAGGTTATAACCACCAGCAAAACCATAGTTTTTATCCAACTCGATGAGCTTAACTTGTGGATAATTTGCACGTAGAAAAGCAAGCGAATTATCGGTTGATCCATTATCGGCCACATACAATTCATTTTGTTCTAAATTGGTAAACTCAATCACGTGTGGAATATATTTCTCCAAGTGCTGTTTACCGTTCCAATTCAGTATAACTATGGCTGTTTTCAAATTTTACGATATTTTTATAAGGCAAACTATTTACTTATCATAGTGAACCCAAAAATAAAAAATTTAACCGATTATAAAACTTTTTTGTTAAAAGGATTCTAACACATTAGGGTTAAAGTTTTAATAAAAAAGACAGTAAGTACTAAACTTACTGTCTTCATTAAACGATTTAATTTGGTCTTTATTTTGAATTATAGAAAATTCCCAAATCTAATTCCCAAATATATGGTACGAGGAGATAATGGTCCGTAAATATATGCAGGGTCACGATCAATGCCAATATCGTAGTCGTTTTGGTATGAATTGAATATGTTTTTAATGCCACCAGAGAATTCAACCGAGGCACCGTTAAGTTTTACTTTATAGCTCAATTTGCCGCCAAGATCGAAAAAGTTGTCTGTCTCTCTTAGCTCTCCGTCAGGGTTTTCAGTTCCAAAATAGGGCACTAACATACTTCCGGTGTAATTTCCGGTTGTCGATAGACAGAAGTCTTTATGAAAATCCCAATCAATGGCAAAGAAACCATATTTATTAGGAGTACGTAGAAAGCGTTTCTCGTTAAAGGCTTCTTGGGGTTTTTCAAAACTGCTTGTTTGAATAGTAAAGCCCGAAGTGAATGAAAAATCATTGAGTAGTTTTATTTTTAGTTCCATGTTCATTCCCTGAACAGCAGCACCTCCAAGAGAGTTTATTCGGGTGTAAATTACAGTTCCATTTTCGTCGGGTATTCCAAATTCGTTGGCAAAAGCATCTGATAATTTGGTATAAAAGCCTTCAACTAAAAAACCAGTATATACCGTTCCAATGAGTTTATTAAAGTCTAATGATGCTGTTAAACTATGACTGGTTTCTTGTTTTAGGGTGGTAATATTTTTATGTATTACTTTTCGCGAACCTGAAGTTTCGATGTGTAAATCTTCATCAAATATTTGTGGCGCACGATAACCTTGTGAGTAGCTTACACGTGCTTGTAATTCTTTAATTACATCGTACATTAAGCTTAAGCGTGGGCTAATCACATTACCCGGTTTTGGCATGCTGCTTTCATTGTTTTGGCTTAGGTCTTTAATTACATAATGGTCGTATCTGGCGCCGGCAGCAATTTTCACTTTGTTTAGTTTAAGCTCATACTGAGCAAAAACTCCTGTTGTGGTCGACGATTGGTTGGCTACAATGGTGTTTTCGGTATGCTTGTAGCTAATGGTCGAGTCACTAAAGTTGATTTCTGCATTTTCTAGATCAGGGTATCCTAATTTTTTGTCGAGAAGAAAACCTCCTGTATTTTCAATTCCAGCTATAATTGTCGATTTTCCTAGTAATGCTTTGTATTGGATCCCAAAATTGTATGAGTTGTCATTTGTGTTGCCATAATCGCTCAACGAACGGCCTGCGCCATAATAGGAGTCTCTATTTAGAAACTGGCCCGAAGCATAAATCGATAAGAGGTCATAAGCTCTAAAAAAGCGTTCGTAGGTTAATCCAGCTACTTTCATATAATGTGTTAAAGCTTCAGCAATATCTCGCTCATGCAATGGATAATCTTGTTTGTTCCCTCCATCACGTTGTTCGTTTATAGCGAAAAAGTCGAGTGCTAATTTATCGCGGTAGCCAAAACGGTGAAAAACTCTGGCGCCAACGGTCAGGTTTTCAAGGGGAGCAATTTCCGAAAAACCATCATTATTGGCATCAAACATTCCTCTTTTACGTGTAAAACCGTAGAGCGAAATACCTGTTTTGTGATCGTCGGAAACAATTGAAGTGTTAAAATTAATGGAATGATCGGATGCCAATCCCGCCGAACCTTCGAGCCCTATGCCTGTAAGCGCTATATTAGTTCCTGCTTCGTAAGTATTGGTGTTGGGATCTTTTAGTATAATATTAATGGTTCCAGCAATGGCGTTACTTCCAAATAGTGCCGAACCTCCACCGCGAACCACTTCCACCTTTTCGATCATGTTTGAAGGTATCAGTTCCAAACCATAAACACCCGCTAAGCCACTAAAAATAGGATGGCTATTGATTAAAATCTGAGAATATGCTCCCTCCATCCCATTCATGCGTATTTGAGAAAAACCACAATTTTGACAGTTGTTTTCGATACGAAGCCCAGGTGAAAAGTTTAAGCCTTCGCCCAAGGTAACCGATTGGCTTATGTTGAAAAGTTTTGGAGAAATAGTGTTTACTATTACTGGAGCTTCAGTACGTTTTTGCTCGCTTCGATCGGCCGAAACCACTATTTCGTCCAAACCTAAAGCGTCTCTTTCGAGATCGAAATTAATTTCTTTACTTTCTCCTTTTTTAATGGTTATTACAATTTGTTGAGATCTGTACCCCATGTAATTGGCTTTGATTATATGCGTGCCTTCTGGCAGGTTTATCAATTGATAATGCCCAGTTTCGTCGGTTGTTGTGCCAATAGTTGTTCCCATTACTTGTATGGCTGCAAACGACAAGTGTTCGTCGCATCCAATACATATAACATGGCCAAATACATTGGCGTCGGTTTTTGTTTTTTGAGCATAACCTTGTGCAGTCAATGATAATAATAGTACAGTCGCTATAAAAAAAACTTTGCTCATAATATCATACATATTTTAAAATGATACATAAAACTAGTATTGGATTGCTTTTAAATCCGCAACTTAAAAAATATAAAAAAATGAAAAATGATATTATAAAGCTGGTGGCGCTCGGCCTAAATGTGGAAAGTAATATGTGCTGAAATAATCTTTTACCTTATCAATTAAGAAAGATTTTTTCTTTAATGATAATAAAATCGATACAATCAGAAATAAAACAAAGAATAATGTGTCTAAGCTTTCAAAAAACAACAAATCGGTTTTTGTATGGTGGTGTGTTTTAAAAGGCGTTGAATCTTGTGTCTTATTGTAGGGGTGAGCATGAGTTATTACTGAACCATTTTCAAGTTTGTGTGAGTGATAAAAGATGGTTTTGTTTGCTATTAATGACAACATCATCCCGATCATAATAAATGGGACTACTTTTGTTATTATAGTTCTAGTAAATGCCTTCATTAGCGCACAAAAGTAAGTATTTAAGCTTAACAAACAATTGCTGTGTATCGGTATTTATCAAATAGATTTAGAGAAGGTGTTTTTCACTTTATACTTCAACCTTTTTTATGTGTTTTGAAATTTTTAAATACACATGGTATCGAAGTGTTGATTTCTTTTTCAAAATTAGGGCTGCATTGTACAATGCAGCCCTAAAAAACTAAGTAATAAACTTTAGCGTAGTTCTATAAATTTATCTTAGAATTTTATGGAAATGCCTGACAAAAAGTTAATACCTGCTTGCGGAAAATAACCGTCAGTGGAGTAGCGTTCACCACCCAGTAGGTAGGAATATACCCACGCATTGCTTTCGTATTCGTGGTTAAGCAAATTGTTTACCAATAACGAAAACTCAATTTCTTTCACAAACTTTGGATGAATTGAATAACTTAAACGCAGGTTGTTTACGAAGTAAGCATTGAGCGAGCGTGCTTCGTTTGAAGTATTATCGATGTATTGTTTGCCAACATATTGTGAAAGTAGCGAGGCCTCGAAGTTTCTAAATGGTTTATAATTAATGTTGTTGTTGGCAATAATTGATGGTGAAAAGGCAATGTTTGTATTGCCAAGTTCCAAAACATCTTGACCCCCGGTGTCCCAATTATCAACATATTCAATGAAATCGATAATTTGATTTTTGCTTAAAGTAGCATTTATTCCCCAATTGAATTTTGGTGTAATTTGTGCCGTTACCGAAAGTTCGCCACCCGCACGGTAACTGTTGTCAACATTAGCCATAATAGCCGCTCCCACGTCGTTGATTTTGCCTGTTAGTACCAGTTGGTCTTTATAGCGCATGTAGTAAAAGTTGATGCTGGCATTAATTTTTCGGTTTTTATAGGTGTAGCCAGCTTCAAAATCGTTGAGCATTTCAGCAATTGGTTGTGCTCCGTTGGGATCGGCATCAGTAAGGTTTCTCCGGTTGGGTTCGCGATGAGCAATAGCCCAAGAAAGATAGGCATTTGAATGTTCGTTGACTTGATAGAAAAGTCCTGCTTTGGGATTTAAAAATTGATAAGGATAGTTGTTAGTTAAATCACGCAAATCATCGTCAATGCCTTCAATTGAATAATCAATATCCCGGTACTGCATGTCGGCATATAGGTTAATGTAATTGGTAAGGGCATAATTATATTTCAAGTAGATGTTAAAATCGGTTTTTTTGCCTTGGTTTCGATACCACTCGTCGCCCAAGTCCATTGCGATGGCATGGCGCGCCCATATAATATCGCCATAATGATCGCCTATATAATGATTCCAACCGCCACCCAGTGAAATGTCGGAGCGATTTTTTTGGTACATTAAAGAAAAGGTGGCTCCACCAAAATGATTATCGAGCCATTTGCGGCGAACAAAGTCAGTACGAGCAATGGTTGTATCGCCAATTACAATAGGTGCAAGACCGTATTTTGAAAACTTATGATTGGGTTTATATTGTTGGTAGTAACCTAAACCGCGGGTGTAATGGCCTGCCATGTTTAAAATAAGGTATTCAGAAAACCGGTGGGTCAATAAAAGTTGATAATGGCCTTGTTGATAGTTGTCGGTTTCGTTATCGTAGGTGTAAATGTTGTAGGTTCGGCTATTCGATTCCAGCATCTCTTTGGTTTGTTTTTCCGAAATATGGCCGTGTTCGCCATACCGTTTCATCCCATCGATATCGTTGTTGAGCCTTACCGAAGGCACGCCGTTCCATGCTTGATATGTACTTTGGTTTCCCGAAAAAATATTCAGCTTAATAATGGTGTTTTCGGAGTGATAGCCTCCCGACACAAAAAACGATTTCAGGTCGCTAAAAGCCCTGTCAACATAACCGTTGGAGTTTATTTTTGAAAGTCGTGCATCGAAACTAAAACCGTTTTTCATAAGGCCTGTTCCAAAATTAATTGAGTTTTTAATTGTGCTAAACGAACCTGCTGCTAAGTCGTACTTGGCATATGGTTTGTTTTTTACAGTGTTTGTTTGCATGTTGATGCTTGCGCCAAAAGCGCTCGCTCCTTGGGCTGAAGTGCCCACGCCGCGCTGAATTTGAACGTTGTCGATTGATGTGCCAAAATCGGGAGTGTTAACCCAAAACACTCCGTGCGATTCGGCATCGTTGAGCGGGACGCCGTTTATGCTTACGTTTGTTCGGGTGGCATCGGTGCCACGTATTCTGAAATTTGTGTAGCCTATTCCGGCACCTGCTTCGCTTGTTGCTACAAATGAAGGCGACGACGACAAGAGAAAGGGGATATCCTGTCCGTAATTTCTTGATGCCAGCTCTTCTTTTTTGATTATTGATGAGCTAAAGGGTGACTTTTCACCTGCTCGTGAAGCATAAACGAAAACAGCTTCGGTTAGAACTGGTTCTTCTTCGAGTACAATGTTTAAAGTCACATTACTTTTAAGGTCAATTTTTTCGTGGTGGCTTTTGTACCCAATGTAGTTCACTTTAATATGAACTGTTCCGGCCTTGAGTTCCGAAAGGTTGAATTCACCGTTCATGTCGGTTACTTGTCCTAGGGTTGATTCAGTAATTATTACACTAGCACCAGGCAATAACTCATTTTTGCTTGATGATACTTTTCCGCTAATTTGAAATTGTGAAAAAACAGCGTTGGCAAGTAGTAATGCCACAATAAATAAAATAACTCGCATTTTTAAAACATTTTATGGTTAATAATAACCAATGAGGCAGGAGTATTAATTCCTGTAAACACCTTCCCTTCGTCGGTACTAACCGCATCAGGTTCAGAGGGTATGATCTCAGCCCTTATTTTAACTCAAATTTCAAATCTCAATTTCCAAAATGTTTGCACTGTGCTTTTGCTTTGGATAACGATATTTAATATTTGCCCGTTTTCACGGGTTTGGGCACCCCATTGTGTGAGATAACTTTGCAAATTAAGTGAAAAAGACTTTCAATTCAAAATCCAAATTTTATTTATTGGTTTTGATCCGACTCGTTGAGTTCCGAAAGGGTAGCGTTGAGTTGTTTTAAATGTCTTCCGTAAAGGCGTTTAAAAAAGAATTGAAAAAGGATGTAGTATATCCCCAGAATAATTGAAATGCTTAAGCTAAAAGTCAAAAACACTATGGCCTTTCTGGTGTTCGCAATTGTAGAGGGATCGATGCCGCTTTCATTCATTTGGAAGTTGTATTCCATGAAAAAGCCTAAACTGAAGGTTGTAACCACATAAAGTAATACCAATACCAATATGGTATAGAACATTTTTTTGTATGAATTGATTACCCGAATTAGTTGTGTGATTTTATCGTGCAGGTTATTGGTTTCGATATTTGATTTTTCGACTTTTTTGTACCTTGACCAGAATAGTAATATCGCCGCAATAATAAGTAGGTATATAATGAGCTCGAACGCCATGGTCCAGTTCATAATGCCATTTTTGAGATAGGGTTTATCAAGAATTTTGTCGAAAAACGGAGTTGTAATAAAATCAGTAGTTATGCCCAACAGTACCCAGCCAATAACAATTCCAATCCCAATACGAATGTTCCGTCCTATGCGCTCACGGATGTCGATGGTGCGTTTTTGCAACATAATGGCAAGCTCATCTTCGGTGCGCCTCATTTGCTTTTCGCTTTTTGACGAAAAATCGCCCCAGGCTTTTTTTAAATCATCAAGTTCCATTATTGTTCCCCCATCAATTTTTTCAATTTCAACTTCACCCTGTTCATTTTCACCCTCACGTAGTTTTGTGTAATGCCTACTATTTCGGCAATTTCCTCGTACTTTTTATCTTCGAGGTACAACAAAACAATTGACTTTTCGATGCCCGTTAATTTCGAAATAGCTTGGTGCAATAGCTTAATTCGATCTTCGTTTTCGTTGGTGTATTCATGCACTTCAATTTGTAAGTTGCTGTGCTCAATTCCATCGCGGTCGGGTCTTCTCTTGTTCTTCTTAAAGTGGGTAATTGCTGTGTTTAACGAAACACGGTACATCCATGTCGAAACTTTCGATTCATGTCGAAATGTTGGAAGCGATCGCCACAATTGGGCAATAATTTCCTGAAACAAGTCTTCCCGATCTTCGCTGGTGTCACAATATACCCCACATACTTTATGGATAATTCCTTGATTTTCGCTTATGATATTTAAGAAAGCAACTTTATCCATATTGATTGATTGGTAAGAGAAGTTTTGTTTTTATTACAACTATTACAACATTTTTAGTTGACTAATTTCAATAGGGTTTAAAAAGCGCCATTTGCCGCGTGGTAAATTCTTTTTGGTTAAGCCGGCAAAATAAACCCGGTCGAGTTTGTTTACGCTATATCCAAAGTGTTCGAATATGCGGCGTACGATTCGGTTCTTTCCCGAGTGGATTTCAATGCCAACCTCGAGTTTGTCTTCTTCTTTTACGTAGCTAATGCTATCGGCGGCAATTAATCCATCGTCGAGTTCAATACCATGGGCAATTTCGAGTAAGTGGTTTTTGGTGAGTGGCTTATCTAGAAATACATGATATATTTTCTTCATGTTATGGCTGGGGTGGGTAAGTCGTTTCGATAAATCGCCATCGTTGGTAAAAAGCAATAGCCCGGTTGTGTTCATATCGAGTCGTCCAACTGGGTAAATGCGTTCGTGGCAGGCATTTTCAACCAAATCCATTACCGTTTTTCTCGATTGTGGATCGTCGGTTGTTGTTACAAAACCCTTGGGTTTGTTAAGTAAAAGGTAAATCTTATTTTGTGGGTTAAGAATCTGTCCATTGAAGCGCACATCATCTTCAAGCGATACTTTGGTACCCAGCACATCGACCATTTTTCCGTTAACGGTTACACAGCCCGACGAGATGAAAGTGTCGGCTTCGCGGCGAGAACAAACTCCGGCGTTCGAAAGGAAGCGGTTAAGCCTTATTTTATCGTCACGTTTTTTGGGCTTTATATCGCTTGGCCTTGAAGTTTTGAACCCGCCTGTTTTCGGGCGCCCTTCCCTTGAATAAGTTTTGCCGGCGCTATCATCTTTTTTTGAGTCGAAGGTGCTTTTGCCCCTAGGTTTATAACTGGCTGTTTTAGTGCCCGGCTTATATTCCCTTTTGGGCTTTTCGCCTTCGTTATCGTTACTTTTTGTCCTGTCGCGTTTATCGAATTTTTTTGAATTATCTTTTTCCCTACCCTCTCTCTTCGGTGCAGTATTGTTTTTTGATCGGCTATTCGATCTTCCGGTATTCTCCTGTTTTCTCATAAAATTAAATTTTTACAAATGTCGCATATTTTTGGTTTGTTTTCCATATATCGTTTGAAAAACATGATATTATCGATTTCAATATAAAACAATTTTAAGTTTTTGATATATTGATGATTGTTAATGTTCGATAATTTCAACAAACAAGTAATGCTACACAACTTCCACTTTTGTATATTTGGACAGAATTAAAAAGCGCTTGAGAAAATTTATTAGAAATATAATTATTGCTATCAACCTTGCATTAGCTCTTTTGTTGATACTAAGTTACTTCTTGCCAGGTATCAATCCTTCTGTTTTTTGGTGGCCGTCGCTTATGGGATTGCTGTATCCTTATTTGCTGATTATTAATGCTTTGTTTGTGCTTTTTTGGATGCTCTTTAGTTGGAAATATCTTTTTATTTCGCTGATTTGCATTTTGGCAGGGTATAATTTGCATCGAAATTACATTCAACTTGAAGGCCTTGAGGTAGAGCGCCCCAATTCAATTAAGATTTTAAGCTTTAATGTTAATCATTTTTACACCTATTTAAATGATAAAAATAGCGAAGACAATATATTAAGTTTTATTGCCGCTCAGGAAGCTGATATTATTTGCTTACAGGAAACAAAACTTCAAAAAATTGGCGAATTGAATCCGATTAAACTCAAAGAGCGTTTCCCAAATATAAATTACTGTCAGTTGGCCCACCAAAGCAAATGGAATGGTCCTGTTACTTTTTCGCGTTTTCCGATAGTATACATGGGCGAGTTAAGGTTTGAAGAGAGCAATAACATGGTTATTTTTACCAATATTATTATCGATACCGACACAGTCAGAATTTATAATTGCCACTTACAATCTTATGGAATACGCCCCGAAGATTACTCGATAATTGATAGTTTAAGCCTACAAAATGTAAAGGTGAATGAAATGAAGCAATTGGGTTTAAAATTGCGCGATGGATATAAGCACCGGGCTGTTCAGGTTGAAGTACTGAAAGAGCACATTGAGCAATGCCCTTATCCTGTTATTGTTTGTGGCGATTTTAACGACACGCCCAACTCGTTTACTTATCGAAAAATTGGTGAAACTTTATCCGACTCCTTTGTTAAATCGGGGAAAGGAATTTCAAATACTTACCGTGGAAAATTGCCTTCGTACCGTATCGATTACATTATGTATTCGCAGCACTTTAACTCATTTAACTACAGGCGGCATCGGGTCGATTATTCTGACCATTTTCCTATTTCGGTGAATCTCGAGAAAGTTGAAATCTAGTTTTTTTGAAGTAGCACCACGGCGTAAGACGAAATGCCTTCTTCGCGGCCAACAAAACCCAAATGTTCACTAGTTGTAGCTTTAACCGATACTTGTTCGTGTTCAATTTTTAGAATCTCGGAAATGCATTTAATCATTTGTGGCAGGTGGAGCATTAGTTTGGGTCTTTGAGCACATATTGTACTATCGATGTTTACGATTGAATATCCCTTATTGCTCAAGAGTTGCCTGCATTTTTTGAGCAGTATTTTACTGTCGATATTTTTGTAGTTTTGATCGGTATCGGGAAAGTGTTGGCCAATATCGCCCAGTGAAAGGGCGCCCAGCATGGCATCGCAAATGGCATGAATTAACACATCGCCATCGGAATGTGCTATAGTCCCTTTATCATGTTCGATGCGAATGCCTCCTAGCCAAAGGGTTTCTCCTTCGGCTAGGGCATGTACATCGTATCCGTTTCCTATTCTAAAATTCATTTTAATAACGCAGTTGTTATTTTAAAAGTAGTATTTAGCGCCTACGTCCCTGTTTGCCAAAGCTCTCGAGGTCGAATCCTAGGGTGAATCTAAGTGTATTGCCAAGTGGACTCGATTTTGTTAATGCAACGATGTACGAAAAATCGATTGAAAAAACGTTCATTTTTAAACCAGCTCCAAATGTGGCAAACTTACGATCGCCTTTGTCTTTGTGTTCGTTAAAGTAACCTGCGCGCAAAGCAAATTGCTCACTGTACCAATATTCGGCACCAAACGAAATGGTGATTTCTTGAAGCTCTTCTTTAAAGCCTCCTGGCGAATCGGTAAATGACTTAAAGATACCTTCGATGGGGCCAATGCCTTCGTTACCGTTTAAATCGAACTCGTATTTTCCGTCTTCGTTAATTTTATATGGTGATGTGGGAATCAATAATTTGTTTAAATCGAGTGCAAACGACATTTTATTGTACTTGTCGATTTCCGTAGTGTAAGCTCCTCCAATGCGCAGGTTCGTTGGTATAAAATCATTAGTGCCCCCGCCATTGTAAGATATTTTTGAGCCAATATTTGAAATGTTTACACCAAACGAGGTGTTTGATTCTTTGCGTGATTTGATAAACGACTTGGTGTAGAAAAAAGCAACATCGGCAGCAAATGCGTTACCCGGTGTCATGGCTTCGCTTACACTTTGAAAAATGTCGGAAAAAATGTAACGCAATGCCACCGATCCCGACCAATTATCTGAAAGCTTAAGGGCATAGCCAAGGTCAACTGAAAATTCGTTGGGTTTGCTGCTTCGCTCATAGTCACCAACTTTATTAAAGAAATCAATCGACCCCATATCGAAATAGCGCAAACTACCCGAAAGGGTTTGCAATTCGTCGAGTTGATGATAACCTGCCAAATAGGCCAGGTTCATATCTGTTATTCCTAGGTTGCGTAACCATGGCGTGTACGAAAGGGCGACCCCCGATGTACTTGTTGCAAATGCATATTTGGCCGGATTCCAGAATTGAGAGTTGATGTCGGCCCGTGTGGCCGCACCTACATCACCCATGGCGGCTCCTCTCGAGTCGGGAGAAATCGTCATAAACGGAACGGCTGACTCTACTGGTCCGACGCCGGTTTTTTGTCCTTTTGTAAGTTGAGGCAGTGTGAGTGTAATTAGTAAAAAAATAATAATAATACGATTCATAATGCGATTGCTGTTTTTATGTTTTATTCGATAATACTTTAATTTGTTTTTGTTTTTTTGAACTTCATAATTGTTTGTTTTTGTTCAAAAAAACATAATACATTCACTTTTTATCATTTTAACAGTGCTGTACTTCGTTTTATAAAATGAGTCCAAAAATAAGATAACGAAATCAAATAGCACATATTGTGTTTAAAATTTATTCAATATTAGTTTTCCACTCCCGCTTGCCGAAAGCCCGTCGGGGTTTTCCATCGTTATGCGGTAAATCAATAAGCGGTCGTTACCAATGTGATAGCGGGTATCGGTTACATCCCATCTGATAGTGGCTGTGGTCGATCCGTAAGTTCCAACAGTTTCGGTTGATTCGTGGACTAAATAGCCGCGAATGTTAAAAATTTCGAGTTTGATATTAAATCTGTTGCCGGGCAGGTTATGCGAAATGTTAAAGTTAGTATAAAAATCGACCGGGTTGGGGGCATTATTCACGGCTGTAATTTGGAATCCCTCTTCAACAATAAAGCTAATTTCTTTAAACGAAGAGTTGTTTTGAATGTCCCAAGCTTTTACCATTATTTTATGCTTGCCCGCAGTTAAATTGTTTAAGGGGAAAATTATTTTTCCACTTTTGTAGGTGTCTAAATCCGATGAGTAAAAGTCGTTTAGCACAATCACATTCGAAAATTCATCGTCGATAACGGCGGTAATATCGTGCCCAATTCCGGTGCCTGCTGTGTTTATACCACTTTCATCGAAAAGGTTAACCAACAGTAATGCGCTCGACGAAACTTTGTCGTTGGATTTGAATTTATAATTATTGAGGTAGAGTTTAATATCGGGGCCTGTGCTTTCGTTGATGGGATTATTGCTCGATCCGCCAATGAGAAAATCACTGATAGATCCATTTCCATCGATTGAATCGTTTGAAAAATAATAAAGAATACGTCCTTCGCCAATGTTATAGGTTATGTCTTTTGGAACAATAAACGAAAAATTAAAATTGCCATTGGTAACCGATGCGGTGCCCTTATATATAATATTATTTTGAACTTTGTATTCAAAAGCTCTCCCCCCGTCATTACTTAAAGTTTTTGTTTTCATGCTTTTGTCGAATACAGTGATGTTCACTTCTCCGTTAATGTTATCGGCTTTTATACCTTCTGGTTTATGAATCTCACCTTCAACGTTTACTTGTTCCAGTGCCCCAAGGCTAATGCTATCGCCAATTTGGTGGCCGTTAATGCTTGTAGTAACAACTTTTAGTTGAGGAAAAGCTAATCTTAAAGCAGGGTCGCCCAGCAGTACAAAGTTACGTTTGTTTAATCCCTCACTAATATTATTTTTTGCCAGTAAAAGCACATCGCCCATGCGCAGGTTGTTGCCGTTTTTATCATGTTCAAAAACATGGCGGTAAAAGCTTTTGTTTAGGTCGAAGTTTTCACCTCCATATACCTTACGAGTTGTTGTAAATAAAGCAACACCACCACCAGCAGCATTGAAAAGTATGCTTTCGCCAGCACTCATTTTGTCGTCGTCGAAGCGGCTGAATTCACAGGTGGCGGTTACAAAAATTGGGAGTTTATTTCCATTGCCCCATTTGTTTATATCGCTTATTGTCAATACTTTTTCGGCTGCCATTGCTGTTTCGTTGGCGTGACCAATGTAATTAAGTATTAGCGCACCTTTTTCGACCCGGTTATTTATGGCTGTAGTTACATCGGGGTAAAAAGTCCCTGCCGAGGTTGATACTTGTCGGTAGGCATCAAAAAAAATCTTGTCGTAATAAAAACCCGGAAACCTTTCATCAATAATTTTGGTAAGTTCATCGCTCTGTGACATCCATAGGTTGCCATCTTCATCGTCGGCAAGCAGTGCCAGTACCGTGCGCCAATCGCCCATGGTTTCGGTTGAGGTGTAGTTAATGGTTTTGTTCACTGCAACTTCGGCTTCTTCGACCGTTTGACATGGTATACGGCCAATGCCAATATCCAAATCGCCGCTTAAAACACCTTCGTTATCGTCGAGTAAACCAAAATAATCGTCCGACATAAAAGTTTCAGAAAGTGCCAGAAAATCGGATTGATAGGTGGGTAAAAAATTTGGTTTTGAACCATCTAAGGAGCGATTGTCATAAGAGCCATCGCCCATTAGCAATAAATATTTTAAAGATGTGCCATTTTCGGTTCCCCTTTTATAAAACATTCTCATCATGTTCCGGATGGCTGAAATGTCGGGTAGACCTGACGAAAATTCATTATAAATCTGATTAACATCAACCACCAAAACTTTCATATTATCGTATTCGCGATGAAACTGTGCCAAGGTTTCCGATGGTTTGATAAAACTGGGATGTGTAACAATAACCATTTCGTACATGGCTAATCCTCTAAGATTTTGGTTAGCCATCTCTTCTTTAAATTCAGGAATAGGAATGTTTTTGTTTGTCAAATCGAAAATGATATAATTATTGATCCTTTTACCCGAGTCGATAAAACTGATATTGTTTGCATTTTTCTGAAAGCTGATGTTTTGAGGGTGCTGAAAATTAGTAATCTCCCAGATTTTAAGATTGGAAGCACTATTTTCAATAACAAAGTTAACCGCTTCATGTTTTAGTGCTTCAGCACTTCGGAATGTAAATTGCTGACCATCGAATTTTAGTGATGATTTAGCAAAAATGGTAAAAAAGTCCAACCACGATTCTCCTGTTGAAGCCTCGGTTTGATAGCTAAATTTTAGTTTTGAATCGGATTGAGGATCATATTCTAACTGGTATATTTCAGGCGATACTCTTTCTAGAGATCTTGGAGGGAAAATGAGATTGCCTATCGATGAATTGTTTTGTTCAATTTTGTAGGTCGAAGTGCCGGAGCTGCTAGCCCCTGCCGATATGGTAAGTAAAGCTTTACTAGACGAAATGACCTTTGGCAGTTCTACTCTATAGGTTTGCGATGAGTTACGCATTATCCTGTCGGTGTACCATATCCGACCCATTTTATGAATATTAATATTTTCCTCTTCGAAACAAAATAATTCATCGAACACTTCGATGTTTTTTTGAGCTATCGTTGGTTGGGTTTTATTTTTGGGCGAATCCGATTTTGTCAAATCACTGCTTATAAAAAAATAAGTTTTGTCGCTGTAAACATTAAAAGTATGTTCGTAATATTGTTTTCTTGTATTGTAATTCCATTTTGTATTTCCGGTGGAGTAAAAGAAAACCGAGTTTTTGTCATTCGCATCTTTTCCGTGAAAGATTGAAATTTTCACAATGTCGTCGGGGTATTCTATATTGTTCTTCTCGGGTAGCAGGTAGCCTCCGTTGCTGTATATGGCAACATTCTCGGGCGAGGCGATGCCCCAGGTTTTTAGTTGTTCGTATGTAATTTTGTGTATCCCCTCAGCTGTTGTAGACACTTTGATCCATTTTCCACTCGATAAAACAGAGTTTCGTTGGTCATTAAGCCGTGCAAAAAGAGGTTGACATAATAATGAAATAATAAGAAATAATAATATATTGTGCTTCATTTTTATTCTTGTGTTTATCTAAGAACGCAGTTATAATAACAATATTATTCTTGAGCTTGTAAAATAAGTAAAAGGTTTTATCGTTTTCAAACAATAAAAGCTATATAATAAGATCATTTTCTCTATTTTTGTTTATTATTAATTAATCGAATATTTTTTTGATTAGTAAAGAAAGGTGATCAAATTAATTGGTATTAAATCATTTTATTTATATTTGTTGCAAAACGCATAATTTTTTGGAAAATGAGACAACTATCATTTTTGCTAATACTGCTAATTTTCGGTTTGATTAGCTGTAAAGATTCAAAGCAAACCACATCTTCGAGCCGTACTTCAAAAGGTGGTGCTTCAAGAACTACTGGCTGGAGCAGCAGCGATATGGAAGTTTTTGGGTTCGACGATCCCGCATTTATGGAACAACAAACTGGACCTGGTCTTGTTTTTGTCCAGGGCGGTACTTTTATAATGGGTCGAATTGACGAAGACGTATTGAAAGAGTGGAACAACCAACCACGTAGGGTAACTGTAGCATCGTTTTATATGGACGAAACCGAAGTTACCAATTACGATTATCGCCAATACATGGCCTGGTTGAGAACCACCTATCCCAATTCTAATATGCTTCAAAGCGCAACTCCCGATACCCTGGTGTGGCGGAGCGAACTGGCATACAACGAACCTTATGTGAGTAATTATTTGCGACATCCATCGTACAGTAATTACCCTGTGGTAGGTGTAAGCTGGAGACAAGCAAGCGATTATTGCAAATGGCGTACCGATAGGGTAAACGAATATTTGTTGATGAAAAATGGCTACCTGTCATTAGATTCGGCTCAACAAAATGGAAATGTTTTCACTACCGAAGGCTATTTGTCCGGATATTACGAAGGTACACCCGGCAAAAAAGATAAAAAAGCAAGATGGGAAAATGGACTTTTGTTGCCAAATTACAGACTTCCAACCGAAGCTGAATGGGAATATGCAGCACTTGGCCTAATTGGCGAAGCCGATGGCGAATTGCTTACCGAGAGAAGAATGTACCCATGGTCGGGACCCTATATCCGTAACGAAAACAAAAGTGGCAAAGGTAAAATGAAAGCCAACTATACTCGTGGTCGAGGCGACTTGATGGGTATGGCTGGTGCGCTTAACGATGGTGCTGATATTTCAGCCGATGTGTTCGCATTCGCAGCAAACGATTACGGCATTTATAATATGGCTGGTAACGTAAACGAGTGGGTAGCTGATGTTTATCGCCCTTTATCTCCACTCGATATCGAAGAGTTTCAGCCTTATCGTGGAAATGTTATCACCGAGTATCGTAAGGATAATAACAATCAAATGATATTTAACGAGTATGGACAACCTGTTGTTGATACTGTTGCCGACTATCGAAATTATGGTGATGGCGATTACCGTTCAAATTTAATCGAAGGTTCTGATTGGAATAATCTTAAACCAGAAGATAGGTCAAAAGATACCAAAACCACCAGCTCGATGTACATCCAAAACGAAGATGCTGGCGTAATTAATTCATCAATTACCGACCAAGTTAGAGTTTATAAAGGTGGGTCGTGGAGAGATAGAGCTTATTGGTTAAATCCAGGATCACGCCGTTATCTCGACGAAAGTGAAGCAAAATCAGATTTGGGCTTCCGTTGTTCAATGACTCGCCTCGGACCTCCTCAAACTGCATCTGCAAGATCGAAATAAATTCAATTTATTATATTGCTTAATCCCGCTAAAAAATAGCGGGATTTTTTATTTTTATACCATGATTGAAATAACTCAACTTTATAAGTTATACCTCGAAACCCAACGAGTTTTTATCGATAGTCGGATGGCTGCAAATGGTGGTATTTTCTTTGCCTTGAAAGGTGATCGGTTCGATGCTAACGATTTTGCACTTAAAGCAATTGCCGATGGAGCCAATTACGCGGTTGTTGATCGAAAAGATTTATCGCAACACCAAAAATGCATTTACGTTGAAAATACGCTTGATACCTTGCAGCAACTGGCTGCCCATCACCGCAAACAACTTTCGATGCCATTTATAGCCATTACCGGTTCTAATGGTAAAACAACAACTAAGGAACTAACAACGGCAGTGCTTCGTCAGAAATACCATGTTCTGGCTACTGATGGTAATTTCAATAACCACATTGGTGTACCATTAACTTTGCTTGGTGTAAAGCCCGAACACCAAATTGCCATTATTGAAATGGGAGCAAATCATCTGGGTGAAATAGATTTTTTGTGTAAAATTGCCCAACCCGATTACGGACTTATTACCAATGTGGGTAAAGCCCATATTGAAGGCTTTGGTTCGTTCGAAGGTGTAAAGCAAACCAAAAGCGAACTATATCGCTATTTGGTTAAAAATAATGGAAAAGGTGTTTTTCTGAATTTGGCCAACGAGCATTTGAAAGACCTGCTGCCTGCCGGAATTGAAATATTGAGCTATACCACTCAAGACGAAACAGCACAACTTAGGGGTGAGGTGGTCAACAACGATCGTTTTTTATTAGCTAAAGCACTTTTCCCCAAAGGCTGGCTTTACTTAAAAAGTAAGCTGACTGGTGCTTATAACCTAGAAAATATACTGGCTGCTGCTCGTGTGGGGATTCAATTTGGCATAGAACCCCTTTTGATTCAAGAAGCCATCGAGAATTATATTCCACAAAATAACCGCTCGCAAATTACCCAAAAAGGCGATGCTACTTTTTTGCTCGATTGTTACAATGCCAATCCTTCGAGCATGCTTGCTTCGATCAATAACTTTATTGAAATGAAAGGTGATAATAAAGCTATGGTTTTGGGCGATATGCTTGAGCTGGGCCACGAATCGGAAACCGAACACCAAAAAATTATTGATGTGGTTATGTATTCTGGAATAAGAGAAATATACCTTGTGGGCAATTGTTTCAGAAAAACCTTAACCCCCGATTATTTTCAAAAGTTCAATACTATTTATGAGTTAACTCAAAGTGTTGGGGTCGATTATTGGAAAGATAAATTTGTATTGGTTAAAGGTTCCAGGGGAATTCAATTGGAGAAAATTGTCAAAAATTTGTAATATCCATTAATTAAATTGCGAATGTTTATTCGGCAACAATCAGTAACATCGATACCGGAGGCACAAACATCGAGTGGGTATCGTTTTCAAACAAGCCGTTTTCATCAATGGCCAGCCCATTGGCAATGATTTTCCAATTTTGTTTTTTCACCGGGAATACAATTGGTGTACTGTTGTTGTTAAATATTACCTGAATGTGTCTCCATGAATCGCCATTGGCATATTCGCTAATTTTATACGATACCACTCCCGGAATGTATTTTTTGGAGAAGCTAAGGTGCTTTTGAATTTGTTCGGTGTTTTGCATTCTGAAAGCTGGATGTTTTTTCCGAATTTCAATTAACTTTTTGAAGTAATTGGTAACATACGAGAACATAGCTTTTCTACTCCAGTCAATGAGGTTGTACTCGTCGCCCATATTGTAGGTGTTGCCATGTCCTTTTTTGGTACGCATCATTTCAACACCAGCATGTAAAAATGGAATGCCCTGCGAGGTAAGTAACACTGATCCCGCAAGGCAAACCATGCGGCTCAGCTCTTGTAACTTTGCATTGGGATGCGAAAGTTTTAGTTTGTCGTAAAGCGTGTAGTTATCGTGGCACGAGATATAGTTCACGCTTTGTTGTGGTGAAATTGCCCATGCCCAACTGGCCGAAGCAATATAGCCATAGTTGATTTGCGGATGGTCGGTTGCTGCAACAATTGCGTATTTTACCGATTCCTCGTTTAGTGTTTGTCCACTTGCAAAACCTAAGCTGTTTGCTATACCCCAGTGCCCTTTTATGGCATCCCTGAAATCGTCGTTGAAAACGGCAATTCGGTCAAGTTTTGGTGTGTTATTTTTTATTGCGCGAAATTGCTCATTCATTGGGCTTGATGCAGCAGTCCATCCTTCGCCATACAATATCAGTTTGGGGTCAATTTTGTCCATCTCTGCACGAATGGCGTTCATGGTTTCAATGTCATAAATACCCATTAAATCGAATCGGAAACCATCGATATGGTATTCTTCGGCCCAAAACTTTAGTGAGTCGATAATGTACTTTCTAACCATAACACGTTCCGACGCAATTTCGTTACCACAGCCACTGGCATCGCTGAATGTGCCATTTGGCCGCTGACGGTAAAAATAGCCGGGCACAGTTTGATTGAACGAAGAGTGGTTGGTAAGTCCAGTATGGGAATATACTACATCCATAATAACTCCAATGCCATTACGGTGAAGTGCTTGCACCATTTGCTTGAATTCGGCAACACGTGTAATTCCGTCGTTTGGATTGGTTGCATAAGAACCTTCGGGTGAGTTGTAGTTAAGTGGATCGTAGCCCCAGTTGTATTCGTTGTTTTCGGGGCGTGATTCGTCAACCGTGAAAAAATCAAATACAGGCAATAGGTGTACGTGTGTAATACCCAATTCTAAGAGGTGGTCGAGTCCTGTTTTTATTCCTTCGGGCGAGCGAGTGCCCTTTTCGGTAAATGCTAAGTATTTACCCTTGTTTTTAATTCCCGAAAATTCATCGATACTGAAATCGCGTACATGAAGTTCATACAAAACTAAGTCGGTGAGGTGTTTGGGCAAAACGCGTTGGTCGGTATTCCAGCCTTCGGGGTTGGTGCGCAAAAAATCGCAAAACATGGCCCTTTTCCCATTCACACCAACAGTAAAAGCATAGGGATCGGGTACTTCGTCCATCAAATTGTTACCGATCATGCATTGAATGGTGTAAAATATTCCATGCCATTTTCCGGGAAGTTCGGCTACCCAATGTTTTTCCTTTTGTATTAAATCTTCGAGGTGAAAGTGATCGTCTCCCCATCCTTCTCGGTAGAGGCGTAAAATTACTCTTTGTGCAGTTGGTGCCCATAACCGCAATATTGTTTTATCGTCAAAATAATGAGCGCCTAGAGGCTCCGCATCGAAATGCGGGTAGGTTGTGAAATCAATATGTCCAAAGTTCCATTTCATGTTAACGTTCACTCCTGAAAAATGTTGGTTTTAGCAACAAATAACGAGTTTTTTTCTGTTTTTCTTTATCGTATTTGAATTCGATTCTTAAACGGCTGAATTTTTTGAGTTTTGGGTTGTAATCGTAAAATGGTTCCAATGCTACGGGCAATTGGTGGGTTTTTCCAATCTCGAGAAATAACGGATAAATAACGCGTGCGTTTACCGCTTTTATTTTGAAAGCGATGTTTTTTCTTCCACTTTTAAACCGAATTACAGGATGTTCGATAACAATGGCTTTTTTACTTTTATTTTCAATATTGAGCTGAATAACAGAGGGGTGGTAAACCTTGTTTTTTTGAATAGTTACAATTACTTTTTTTCGAAACGAAAATATTGAAAAATGGTTTTTCCTTGTCAATATGAAAGCAGTGATGCCTATAATTACCAATATAAGAAATACCCATATTAATTTGTCGCCTTGTGGCCCCACGGTTTCAATTTGTAAGATAAAATTGTACATCCTGCTTTTTAATGAAATGAAACAGTAAAAATAATCAAATATCAAGAGGGCTTGAAATATGCAAGATTTTTATTTGTATTGATAGAGAGATAAGGCATTTTTCAAGCCAATAGCCTGTAGCCAATGGATGCAATTTATTGCCTGAATGCGGGTTTTGAAAGTTGGCTGCACTGAACAATGTTTTTGGGTAGCGTTGTGTCGGATAAAACGCGCACAGGGTTAATGTCGATGCCGCCACGGCGGGTGTACATGCAAGTAACGCTCATTTCTTTTGGATCGTATTTTTCGAGTAGTCTCACAAAAACCATTTCGCAAATCTCTTCGTGAAAGTGATTTTCGTTGCGCAGCGATACAATGTATTGCAAAAAGCTTTCGGGCGTGGGCAGTTTTTTGCCTTTCATTTGAATGAAAATTGAACCCCAGTCGGGCTGGTGAGTTATTTTACAGTTGCTGCGTAGCAGGTGACTTACCCATTTAATTTCGCCCGTTTTCTCTGATATTTTAAGCAGGCTTGGATTTTCTGTGTAGCTGTTGAATTGTAATTGGTCCAAAGTGGCGTTTTCTTCCAAAACTGTAAAACCATCAAAATCGGATGGTGCAGTTTGTGTATTGTGGCCAAAATAATTTACTTCAATATTACATGCCAACAAGTTAGATAGGTCGGTTTCTATAGTGTTGGTAATCTGTGGAATACCTTCGGATTTTGTGTTTCCGAAACGCGACATGTTAAATGAGTTGAGGTAGAGTTTGAGCGATTTACTTTCGACCAGAAAGGGATTGTTGCATGGGTAAACAATTTTGAGTACTCCAACAATCGGTGTCCCTTTTTGGGTGAGAAAACTAAACTCGTAAGCATGCCACACATCAACACCTTCAAAGGGTAGCCCATTGGCTTCAATAGCGTATTGGTCGCGGTTGAGTTGGCGCGGTACGGCAACCAGTACCGATGGGTCGTACTGTTGCGGGTAGTTGCTTTGGTGGCCTAAATGTGTTGCTTCGATGTTCATGTTTCTGTCTTTAGGATAATTCTTTCGATATTAAGTTTTATTTGCGACAAAAAGAAAATATTTGATTTTTAGCCGTTCTAAATTCACTTCAATTCTTTATAAATACAAATTACACACCGGGCACTCCCTTAAAATAGTTGATTTGTAGGCGGGGACTGAAACGCCAACCTCGTTCAATGGCCGCCTCGATGGTTACCAAGCGTGTTTGTCGCATTTCATCGGGTGTACTTCCTAAGGGCATTAGCACAATATCGTCGGGTTTCCAACCGGTAAGCTGCGATAAAAAAGAGTCTTCAATTTCGAGTAGCTCATCACGGTTTTGAACCACAAATTTTAGCTGGAAATCTTTGTGTTGATGCTTGTTGCAATGGTCGATTATTTGTTGGAGAACTGCAATGTTTTTTCGGATTTGCTCGGCATGGGCAGGTTCAAATGGAATGATTACTCCTGTTTTTTGTAGTTTTTCTTTTGTGGGTAGCGAGTTCTTTAATTTTGGCGAAATACTGAAAAAATCGATACAATTTACCAATTCTTCGTTATATAAAGTACCGTTGGTCTCAATCGAAATGCTCAGTTTGCATTCATTTTTAAGCTGTTGAGCCAGTGCAGTTAGTCCTTCGGGTTGAATGAAGGGCTCACCGCCAGAAATTACCAAGTGCTTAAGGTGTCCCAGATTATTGAGTATGGTTTTCTTTACCGATTCAACAGTGACCCGTTTTTTGCCACGGGTATCGAACGAGGCAAACGGGGTATCGCAAAGGCTGATTTCACCGTTGGGCAAGCTCCACATGCATCGCAGGTTACAACCGGCAGTGCGGACAAACAAAACGGGAACTCCGGCCATTTTACCTTCGCCCTGAATGGTCCCGGCAAATGAAAACCCGGTTGCAGGTTTGTTTGTGAGCGGTTTGCCATATTCATCGGTGGTGATGGGGAACACCGCTTCGGGTGCTAGAAATATATATTTGCTATCCATTTTTATCGTATTAATTGAATGGT
>DATERL010000152.1:0-19971 GCA_035271585.1 Prolixibacteraceae bacterium | reverse complement strand
AACTATAAAACCAATACCGATAGACCAACAAAGGAGATTATAGAGCGTAGCGAATATACGCGACATTTTGTTGGCTAATCGGTATAAAACTATTCTTTTGAACAAAATACGTATTGAAAAACAAACCGACTGAATGGTTACTAATATTTCAAATTTGGAAACAGTTGAGATTAACTTTAAAAACAATGAAGTGGCATCCATTCCATTTACTCAGTTTTATGAGGAAAAGAAATATCGTCTAATAATTATGCGAGAAAAAAGCACTGATTACTAACTCAATATATTTACACGAGACGCATTTATCTATCGTTCTATTTTAACCAACGATCACACATCAACAGAAAATGAGGTTATTGAATATTACAATGCACGAGGAGACAGTGAAAAAATATTCGATGAAATGAATAATGATTTTGGATGGAAACATCTTCCTTTTTCATTCTTGAACGAGAATAATGCTTTTATGATTATTACTGCAACGATAAAGAACCTTTACAACTATTTCATAGCAATAGTTGCTGCGGTTTTTAAAAATATAAACCCCACAACACGTCTTAAACGATTTGTTTTTCGTTTTATAACAGTTGCTGGAAGATGGGTGTAATTAATGCCGAGAATGGATTTGATTACAATAAAAAAATTATATTTGTATTATAAAACCACTTTTATTTATTGACAATGGTTTGTTCTATTTTTATAAGTAATTAACGTACAACACCTTATGAATCACTCAGGTGTCTCGTTAAATAATTGAATACTAGCGTTCTATATTTTGCCTCAATACTAATATCTAATAATCTAATGATCTATTAATATAAGTAATTGAACTATTAAGAAATTACAACTGGCTTATCAACTTTTTCGTTTAATAAGGCCAATTTTAATACATCGGCAATTGTTTTCACGTAATAAAAGTTCAAGCCCTTAACATAGACTTCTTTTATTTCGTTGATATCTTTTCGGTTATCATCGGACACAATGATGTCGGTTATTCCGGCACGTTTGGCTGCCAAAATTTTCTCTTTGATTCCTCCAACCGGAAGCACCTTGCCACGCAATGTTATCTCACCGGTCATGGCCAAATCGCTCTTCACTTTTCGTTGAGTGAAGGCCGATGCCAGCGAGGTTACCATGGTAACTCCGGCCGATGGACCATCTTTGGGAATTGCCCCCTCGGGAACGTGTACATGTACATTCCAGTTTGAAAAAACTTCAGGATCGAGTTCCAACATATCGGCATGAGCTTTTAGGTATTCCAATGCCAACATAGCCGATTCCTTCATCACTTCGCCAAGGTTACCGGTAAGGGTAAGTAGCCCTTTACCTTTACTAAGGCTCGACTCTACGTAAAGTATTTCGCCACCAACGGCAGTCCATGCTAAACCAGTTACTACACCGGCAAAGTCGTTCCCCTGGTACACTTCTTTCAAGTATTTAGGAATACCAAGGTACTTTTGAATAACATCAACTGTAATAGCTTTTTCAACTTCTTCGTCGAAAGCAATTTTACGAGCCAGCCGCCTGATTAATTTAGCCAGTTGCTTGTCGAGTTCACGAACACCCGATTCGCGTGTGTATTTCTCAATTATGAAATCAAAAACGCCATCACCCAATTCGAACATGTCGGATTCAATGCCGTGATTACTTAACTGTTTTGGCCACAAATGACGTTTGGCAATTTCAACCTTCTCTTCAATCAAGTAACCGCTAACCTCAATCAGTTCCATCCGATCGAGCAATGGTTTACTAATGGTATTGAGCGTGTTGGCCGTTGCAATAAACATCACTTTCGAAAGATCGAACTCTATATCGAGATAATTATCATGAAACTCAAAATTTTGCTCGGGGTCAAGCACTTCAAGTAATGCCGACGCCGGATCGCCCCTAAAATCGTTTGAAATTTTATCAATTTCGTCTAAAATGAAAACCGGATTCGACGATTTTGCTTTTTTAATGTTTTGAATAATACGACCAGGCATGGCGCCAATATATGTTTTTCGGTGTCCACGAATTTCGGCTTCGTCGTGCAAACCACCAAGACTCATACGAATATAATTACGATCGAGCGAACGAGCAACCGATTTACCCAACGAAGTTTTGCCAACTCCCGGGGGGCCATAAAGACAAACAATGGGCGACTTCATGTCGTTTTTCAATTTCAGTACCGCCAAATGTTCCAAAATACGTTCTTTAACCAATTCAAGTCCATAATGATCTTCGTCGAGCACTTGCTCGGCATGTTTCATATCAAAATTATCTGCTGAATATTCATTCCAAGGTAAATCGAGCAAAGTTTGAACATAGGTCAATTGTATGGAATAATCGCCAGCAGCCGGGTTAATACGCTGCAGTTTATCTAGTTCTTTATTAAAAGTTTCGCCAACCTCTTCGTTCCATTTTTTATCTTTCGCTCTTTCCCTTAAATCGGCAATTTCTTTTTCGATTGGATTACCACCCAACTCGTCCTGAATTGTTTTCATTTGCTGATGAAGCAAATACTCTCGTTGTTGATGATCCATGTCGGTTTTAACTTTCGACTGAATATCTTTTTTCAGCTCAATAAGCTGCAACTCGCGCACCAAGTACGAAATGGCCTGTATTCCCCGTTCGTTTAAACTATCCAATTCGAGCAAGCCCTGTTTTTCGTCAACTTTAATATTTGAATTTGAACAAATAAAATTGATAAGAAAAACCGGATTTTCAATATTACGAACAGCAAAAGTTGCCTCGGGCGAAACATTGAACGAATACTTGGCTATTTTAATGGCAATGTCTTTCAACGATTCAACGATGGCCTCAAACTCAGAAGCTTCGCCCGTAGGTTTTAATTCTTTAAAATTTCGGATTTTAGCAATATGATAGGGCTCTTCGCTTACCATTTCGAGTAATTCATACCTTTGTTTGCCCTGAATAATAACCGTGGTATTACCGTCGGGCATTTCTAATATCTTCAATATCTTAGCAATAGTTCCCACTTTATGCAAATCGGCTGCGGTTGGATCGTCAGTATCGGCATTTACCTGGGCCATGGTTCCTATTACCCCATTTCGCTTGTACGCATCACGTATCAAATTCAATGATTTTTGACGCCCAACCGAAATGGGCAAAACCACCCCAGGGAACAATACGGTATTGCGTAACGGTAGAATTGGCAGTTCATCAGGAATGTTATGCACGTAGAGTTCTTCTTCGCCGCCATCGGCCATAATTGGAATAAACTCCGAATCGCCTTCACCTAAACCTGTAAATATGAAGCCTTTATTATCTTTTATATTTTTTTGACTCATAAAAATATTTATCATTTACACTACTGTCATAGTGTCGTGTTAATTCTAACTAAAATTCGGGATTTAAAATGGTCAATAGCTATGCCAAAAATTGAAGTGCAGGTATCAGTATGTACGCGTTAATACCGATTTAAAAACAATTAAATCCAATAATCAACTAAAAAACAAGCTTTTATAGACTTCATCTTTAAACTCTAACCAAATCGATATACGAGTAATCAAAACCATTTATATCATCGCATTCGTTTTGACGTTCTGTTTCTTCCCATTCTGAAAAATCAATTTCGGGAAAAAAGATATCTGCATCGAAATCTTTGTGAACAAGGGTCAGGTAAAGTTTTCGTGCCAAGGGGTAAAACTGTCGATAAACCATTCCGCCGCCAATAATGAAGGCTTCGGGTTCATTTTTTACTTTCTGAATGGCTTCGTCTATTGAAAAAACCACTTCGCAACCATCAAAATGATCGTCAGGCTTATCGGTAATAACAATATGTCTGCGGTTAGGTAATGGCCATTTGGGCAACGAAAGCAGCGTATTTCGCCCCATAATGAGTGTTTTACCGTTTGTAATTTTCTTAAAGCGCTTTAAGTCGTCAGGAAGGTGAAAGAGTAGGTCGTTGTTTTTCCCGATGGCAAAATTTTGAGCAATGGCTACTATTATCGATATGTTATTTTGTATCATATTCTGCTAATTTATTACAAATAATTACACCGCCACATCGCCTTTAATGTGCGGATGTGCCTGGTAATTTACCAATTCAAAATCGTTATAATTAAAATCGAAAATACTTTTCACACCGGGGTTGATTTTCATTTGTGGCAAGGAGTATGTTTCACGGCTAAGTTGCAACTTAACTTGTTCTAAATGGTTGGTGTAAATGTGCAGATCACCAAAAGTATGCACAAAATCGCCCAGTTCGAGACCTGTAACCTGCGCTATCATCATGGTAAGCAAAGCGTAGGAGGCAATATTAAATGGAACACCCAAAAACGAATCGGCACTGCGTTGGTACAACTGACACGATAATTTTCCATTGGCCACATAAAACTGGAAAAATGCATGACAAGGCGGCAAGTTCATATTGGGTAAATCGGCCACGTTCCATGCACTAACAATAATCCGTCGCGAATCGGGATTCTTTATTATAGTATTTACAACATCGGTTATTTGATCAACATGTCCACCATTATAATCGGGCCACGAACGCCACTGATAACCATAAATATGCCCAAGATTGCCATCATCATCGGCCCACTCGTTCCATATTCGCACACCATTATCCTGGAGGTATTTTGCATTGGTATCGCCATTCAAGAACCAAAGCAACTCATAAATAATTGATTTTAAGTGCATTTTTTTGGTAGTAATAAGCGGAAAGCCCTCTTGCAAATTAAACCGCATTTGATAACCAAATGTCGATATGGTTCCAGTACCGGTGCGGTCGTCTTTGCGCACTCCGTTATCGAGAACATGCTGTAATAAGTTGTGATATTGCTTCATTATAAATAGATAATGGTCAAAAGTATTTAATCATTGATTAAAATGAAAATTAATTGCTTTGCTACCTTCCATTTAACCTTCTAATAGGCCGTTTACATGGGATCGACCTAGCCCATAATCATTCCAATAATTGTGGCCGAAAGCAAGGAGGCTAAAGTTCCTGCCCACAAAGCTTTTAAACCAAATTTGGACAATAAAGTTCGTTTAGTGGGCGCCAAAGAGCCAATACCACCAATTTGAATGCCTATGGAAGCAAAGTTTGCAAATCCACATAAAATATAGGTGGCCATAATTATTGATTTTGGATTGGAGAATGCACCTGCAGCTTTCAGATTGGCCAAACTGATGTAGCCAATAAACTCGGTCATAATAATTTTTTCGCCCAATAAGCGACCCACTAAGGTAATATCCTTTAATGGAACACCAATCAGCCACATAATCGGTGAAAATATATAGCCCAAAATAAATTGCAAAGATAACTGATCGTACTTGCCCCCCGAAAACTCAGCGATTGACTGGTTCAGGTTTCCAATAAGCCCAATTTTATTAAGGATAAAGTTAAACATGGCAATAAATGCAATAAACACGAGCAACATACCGGCCACGTTTACAGCCAGCTTAATGCCTTCGGAAGTACCCGTGGTAATTGCTTCAAGCGGATTATCACCAAATTTATCTTTGCTCACCTCCACATTTTTATCGATTGGCCCAACAGGAGGAACAATCATTTTTGAAAAAATAATAGCACCGGGAGCAGCCATAACCGAAGCGGTAAGCAGGTGTTTAGCAAATGCGAGCCGCAACTGAGGGTCGTCGCCGCCAAGCATGGCAATATAAGCCGCCAGCACACCTCCAGCTAATGTTGCCATACCACCAGTCATAACCAGCAGCATTTCAGAATCGGACATTTTACTCAAGTAAGCTTTAATCATCAGTGGCGATTCGGTTTGACCTAAAAAGATATTGCCAGCCACCGATAAGGCTTCGGCGCCCGAAAGGCCCATTAACCGAGAAAAAACATAAGCCATTCCTTTAACTAAAAATTGAATTACCCCAAAGTAAAACAACAAACTAGTTAAAGCCGAAAAGAAAATAATGGTTGGTAACACCTGAAAAGCAAACACATATCCAAATTTATCCACATCGAGAAAACCCTCAAATAAAAAATTAGTACCCGCCTTGGTAAAGTCAAGTATAACTACGAATATTTTTCCGAAAAACTCAAACGCCCACATTACGAATGAAATATTTAAGATACCAACGGCCAAAGCAATTTGCAAGGCCAAGCCCACAAAAACGGTTTTCCACGGTATTGCTTTTCTATTGGTGCTAAATAAAAATCCGAAGGCCAATAAAACAACGATCCCAAGTAAACCTCGCATTAACGATATAAAACTAAAACCTTCGGTAATGGTTTGTCCTAACAAAATATTGGAATGATCGGGCTGCGCAGCAGCTTGAGTAAGCACCTGAGCTGTTGTATCAATTTCAGACGAAACAGAAAACGAATCACTCGGTTGGGCAGTTAAAAATAAAAAGGCACCTATAAAAAGCACCAATAATATTATTTTCTTCATTTTAGTAAATTAAAATGGTTAGTTTCCTTTCTCTTTACGACTGTGAATTTCGTCTCTTAGCTCCGAAGCCATTTCATAATTTTCATCTTTAACAGCTTCCTGAAGCATTTGTTCCAACTCTTCGATAGTATTAAAATCGAAGACTTCTCCATCGGCGTTGGTTTCGTTTCTTTGGGGTTTATCTTCCGAACGGTCGGCCACTTCAATAACAATTCCGGCCTTGTTTAAAATCTCTTCCGAAGTATAAATGGGGCACATGAAACGTAATGCCAACGCAACAGCGTCGGAAGTTCGCGAATCAACAGAAATCCGAGTACCTGCTTGATCGCAAATAAGTTCAGAATAAAAAATACCCTCCTCGAGTTTATAGATAAACACCTCGACCAACTCAATCCCAAAGGCATTTGCAATATTCTTAAACAAATCGTGAGTAAGTGGCCGCGGAGGATGTAAACCTTCGAGCTGAATTGCAATTGACTGAGCTTCAACTGGGCCAATTATAATTGGGATTCGCCTTTCGCCATTATCTTCGGATAAAACCAAGGCATAAGCGCCGGTTTGTGTTTGACTTATCGAAAGCCCTAAAACATTTAATTTAATCTTATGCATAGGTATAAATGAGATCGTGATGCCTGATGAACAAAGATAGAAATACTTTTTGCTTTGAGTAATTAATTTCTTTTGAATTCAATCTTATACAAAAAGCAATACCAAAAATAACTAAAACCTAACTCAAAAATATATTTTTGCAAAGAAACCCATGAAAAAAACTGAATTTTTCATTCAAAGATTTGTGTATCATTTAAAAATATATACTTTTGCAGTCCGAAAGTTTCGAGTAGGCCCGAAAAGTGAAAAGCAATGGTTTTTCCGCCTTCCGAATGAAATTAATTATTTTAATTATATGTACGCGATCATTGATTTTAACGGCTCACAGTATAAAGTTGAAAAAGACACAAAACTTTACGTGAATCGTTTAGAAACAGCCGAAGGAGAAACCTTCGAAATCGACAGGGTTTTATTGGTTGACAACGACGGAAAAGTAAAAGTCGGAACTCCTGTGGTTAAAGGCGCAAAAGTAAGCGCAAAAGTTCTGGAGCATCTTAAAGGCGACACTGTGATTGTTTTTAAGAAAAAACGTAGAAAAGGTTATAAAGTTAAAAACGGACATCGTCAGTATTTAACTAGGATTCAAATTGAAGAAATTATTGCATAAATAAAAAATAATACCATGGCTCATAAGAAAGGTGTAGGTAGTTCAAAGAACGGACGCGAATCAGAAAGTAAACGATTAGGTGTAAAAATTTGGGGAGGACAGGTTGTAACAGCTGGGAACATTATAGTTCGCCAGCGTGGTACACAACATCATCCAGGTGCAAATGTTGGTATTGGTAAAGATCATACTTTATTTGCATTATCCGATGGCACTGTTGTTTTCCAAAAGAAGCAAAGAAACAGATCATACGTTTCGGTTGCTCCTAAAGTAGAAGTGAACTAATTATCAGATAACGATTAAAAAAAAGCTTTCCACATTTTGGAAAGCTTTTTTTTTTGATTGTATAATAGTTTTATCTTTGCTAACCTTTTTTAAAACGATTTTTTTTGCAATTAATAAAATCATAACAAATAATCAATATCGAAATGAGCAACAAACTTACAAACAAAGCTGCCGACAATATTCGTATTCTCGCAGCAGCAATGGTTGAAAAAGCCAAAAGTGGACATCCGGGAGGAGCAATGGGCGGTTCCGATTTCATGAACATTCTATACTCCGAATACCTCAACTACGATCCCAGTGATATGACATGGATCAATCGCGACAGGTTCTTCCTCGATCCGGGTCACATGTCGCCTATGCTATACGCACAATTGGCTTTAGTAGGCACATATAGCATGGAAGATTGTTCGAATTTTCGTCAATGGGGAAGTGTAACTCCCGGACACCCAGAAGTGGATGTTGAACGTGGTGTTGAAAACACCTCAGGGCCACTGGGGCAGGGTCACGTAATGGCAATAGGAGCTGCAATAGCAGAACGTTTCATGGTTGCCCGCTTTGGCGAGTGGATGGCTCATAAAACCTACACTTTCATCTCTGATGGCGGTGTACAGGAAGAGATTTCACAAGGCGGTGGACGTATTGCCGGCTACCTCGGACTGAACAACCTGATCATGTTCTACGACTCAAACGACATTCAGCTTTCGACCGAAACCAGTTCAGTAACCATCGAAGATACAGCAAAAAAATACGAAGCATGGGGATGGAACGTAATAAACATTGACGGTAACAACCCCGACGAAATTCGTGCTGCAATCAATAAAGCCAATAACGAAAAAGAAAAACCAACCATTATTATTGGTAAAACCATAATGGGCAAAGGTGCTTTGACCGAAACAGGCGAAAACTACGAACGCAAATGTGCTACTCACGGAATGCCTCTTGGCGAAGCCGGAGCATCGTTTGCAAAAACAATTGTTAACCTTGGAGGCGATCCCCAAAACCCATTCCGCATTTTCCCCGATGTTCAGGAGATGTATGCAAAACGCAAAGAAGAGCTTATTAAAATTATTGCTGTGAAAAAAGCTGCCCAAGCAAAATGGGAAGCCGAAAATCCGAAGATGGCAACTAAACTTAAAGCATTCTTCTCGAAAGAAGTTCCAGCAATCGATTATGCTAAAATTGAACAAAAAGCAGGATTAGCTACCCGCGCCGCTTCGGCCAATATTTTAGCAGTTTATGCCGAACAAGTTGAAAACATGATCGTATCATCGGCCGACTTGTCTAATTCCGATAAAACCGATGGATTCCTAAAGAAAACAAAAGCCTTCACCAAAGGCGACTTCAGCGGTAAATTTTTACAAGCAGGGGTAAGCGAATTATCCATGGCTTGCATCATGAACGGTATGGCGTTACACGGTGGCATTATTCCAGTTTGCGCAACATTCTTCGTTTTTAGCGATTACATGAAACCGGCTGCCCGCATGGCGGCTTTGATGGAGTTACCTGTTAAATACGTTTGGACACACGACGCATTCCGCGTGGGCGAAGATGGCCCTACTCACCAACCAGTTGAACAAGAAGCTCAAATTCGTTTGTTGGAGAAATTGCAAAACCACAACCACAAAAACTCGATGTTGGTATTGCGCCCTGCCGATGGCGACGAAACAACTATTGCGTGGAAACTGGCTTTAGAAAACACATCAACCCCAACAGCCTTATTGCTTTCACGCCAGGGAATTAAAAATGTAACTACATACGAAACTGCACAAGCTGCAGCCAAAGGAGCTTACATTATTAAAGACACCGTAGGCACACCCAATATTATACTTTTGGCCAGTGGTTCGGAAGTTAGCACATTGGCTGCCGGCGCCGAGCTACTCGAAAAAGATGGCATTAAATGCCGTATCGTTTCGGTTCCGTCCGAAGGATTGTTCCGTTCGCAAAGTGCCGGGTATCAAGAATCGGTACTTCCTAAAGGCGTTAAGAAATTTGGTATGACTGCCGGTTTACCCGTTACCCTCGAAGGTTTGGTTGGCGCCGATGGTAAAGTTTTCGGATTGCCTTCGTTTGGCTTTTCGGCTCCTTACACTGTATTGGACGAAAAACTTGGCTTTAACGCCGAAAACGTTTACAACCAGGTTAAAGAATTGCTGGGATAATCAAACAAACAATAACATTAAAAAAGCCATCTGTCGGAAATCCGAAGATGGCTTTTTTATTGCTTAAAACAGAGAACAAAATAATTGTTCCTATTGCTGTATTAATAATAATTCAACTAATAGTGAAATTTATAAATACAAGTGTGATGGTACTTTTCGCCCGGACGTAAAGTTGCATTGGGAAAATGCTCAATATTGGGCGAGTTAGGGAAAATTTGTGTTTCGAACGCTACACCTCCATATTTCACAATACCCACACCCTTTTTACCAATTTCGGTGCCATCGAAATGGTTACCGGTATAAATTTGCACACCGGGCTGGTCGGTATAAACTTCTAATGCCCTACCCGACCAACGATCGCTAACACGGGCTGCTAAAACAACCTCTTTGCCACCATTATCGATTACAAAATTGTGATCGATACCGCCACCACCGAGCTGAATTTGCTCATTGTTGACCGTATTTACAGCATCGCCAATTGGTTTTTTCGATGTAAAATCCATGGGCGTACCTTTCACATCGGCAATTTCGCCGCCACAAGTACCCAACTCCTTATCGATGGTTGTATAACGCGAAGCCATCAACTGTAACTCATGCTCGCAAACATCGCCATTACCAGCTCCTTTAAGGTTAAAATAGGGGTGGCTGGTAAGGTTAATAATGGTTGGCTTATTGGTTTCAGCTTCGTATTCGATACAAAACTGATTATCGGCAGTTAAGCTGTACACCACTTTAACTTTCAACTCGCCCGGATATTTTTGATCACCATCGGGACTTACCAACGAAAGCTGGTAGGCCGATACAGCACCTTCTTTTTCAAGAGGCTTAACATCCCAAACCCTATTGAAAAAACCATCAATACCACCATGTAGGTGATTGGGACCATTGTTAACATCGAGTTGATAATGGGTTCCATCGATTTCAAATTTTCCTTTGGCTACGCGATTAGCAAAACGGCCACAAAGCGCACCAAAATACAAATCACCCTTTACCGACTTTTCTATGGTATCATAACCAACTACGATATCGTCGATTCTTCCATTTTTTGATGGCACCTTAACCGACACTAATCTACCGCCATGAGCAGTAAAAGTAATTTCGATACCATTTTTGTTTTTTAATGTAAAATTATCTGTTGCTATATTCATAAGTAAATAATATATTTTTTAGTTGCCTTATGGCCTGTCCTGCTAAAGGCAGGAGAACTCACATGCTGTTTATTAGCAAACATGTTCGTTTCATAATAATATAGTAAATTAGAGATAAGTCATTAGTCATCAATTAACTTACATTAATCTATTGACTAATGACTTACTCTCAGTTTTATCTGATTTTTGAGCCTTTGGCTGCAAAGAAAATTAAATAGGCGTAATAAATAAACAAACAGCTAATCGCAGCAATAACAGTACCTGTTGCAGTTTGAATAGCACCCATCAAAGGCATTAAAATGGCAGCACCTATTACCGATGTTGCAATTACACCCGAAGCGACATCGGAGTGTGGTCCTAAGTCTTCCAAAGCCAAGCTATAAATTACAGGCCACATAATTGAGTGGAACAAACCTGTTCCCAAGAACAACCACATGCTGACATTTCCGGTAAAAACAATTGCTCCTACTAACAATGCTGCACCACCCAAAGCGCATATTGAAAGTATCAAAGCGGGTTTTATTTTTTTCAAAACGAAAATACCTAACAATCGGCCGACCATTAAACCACCCCAATAAAATTTCAACATGTCGGTGGTTGATGTTTCGATTACTGCACCTGTTTTATTGGCAAAATCGGCAAAAAAACTTGGAATACCAATTTCAATACCCATATACATAAAAATGGCCAATGAACCTAACCAAACATGCGGATACTTGAATGCACTCGATTTGTAGTTTCCTTTCTTTTGCTTTTCGGCTTCCTCTTCTTTTATATTAGGTAGCTTAAGAAATAGCATAATAATGAGGATAACAGCAGTTGCAATACCAATTCCGATAAACGGGCTTTTAACAATATCTTTTATGGCTGAATTTCCGAGTACTTCTCCAGGAGCAAGATTCGGTGTAACCAATAATATTGAAACAAATATTGGTGCAATTACAGTAGCTACCGAGTTAAGCGCATTGGTTAACGTTAAACGGCTGGCAGAGCTTTCGCTTGGGCCTAATGCAACTACATAAGGAGCAGCTGCAACTTGTAGTACCACCACGCCAATTGCAAAAATCGATACTGCGGTAAGAAAACCATAGTAACCAAAACCTACACCAGGAATACTGGCAAAGAAACCTAAGGAAATAAGTCCCAATCCAGTGAATATTGAGAATCGATAACCAATTCTTTTTATTAAAAACCCTACTGGAACGGATAAAATATAAGCACCATAAAAGAAGGTGTTAGGTAATTGCTTCTGTACGTCGTTTAAGCCAAACGCGCCTTTCAGAAATTCGATGGTTGAATTGTTCATGGTAGTGATAAAGCCAAACAAAAAGAATAGTGAGGCCATTACTATCAAAGGGAATAAATACTTGTTCTTATTCATTGTAATTAGATTTACATGTTAATTTATAATTAAAGTTCTAATTTTATTGCACCTTCGGCACGGATAAACAATTTATGGCAACTTCCTTTTCCGTAAACATGTTCCAAGGTTTTAGTGTAAGCATCAATTAATTCGCGAGGAACAAAAGCCTGAATGGTTCCACCAAATCCGCCTCCATGTACACGCCAAGCTCCTTTACCTTTCAAAATCATTTCGCTCAGTGCCAATGCGATCGAAACAACCTGCTCATCTTTATGAGTAATATCGTAAATGTTTTGGTTATACATGTACGAGCTGTATCCCGATTCAACCACCATTTTCAGGAAATCACCAAAGTCGTTACTTTCGAGGGCAGCAACTTGTTCTACAACACGTTGATTATCGCCTTGGAAATGGTAAGCGCGTAAAATAGCACGGTCGCCGGTAATTTTACGAATTTCAGGTATTTTCTCAACAATCTGTTCCAATGTAACTTTACGTAACACATCGGCACCCAACACTTTAGCTACAGATTTCATTTCGGTAGGCAGCGAGGCATATTCGGCTTGCGAAGCAGCATCATCGTGGCCACCACCTACGTCGGTGATAACCAAAGCAAAGCCAGTTGAAACAAAATCAAAATCGACTTCTTTAACGATGGGTTTCGAGGGATCTTCAAAATCGATGGTAATTAAACCGCCCACCGAACATGCCGTTTGATCCATTAAACCGCAAGGTTTTCCAAAGTAGTTATTTTCAGCCCACTGACCAACAATGGCATTTTGAACCTTACTCATCTTTCCTTGATTGAAAAGCTGGTTGATAATGGCTCCAATCAACACTTCGAACGATGCCGATGAACTTAGCCCCGAACCCTTTGGAACACGTCCGTCAATACATGCATCGAAACCACCAATAGCATAGCCCAGCTCCTTGAAACGGGCTGAGATTCCTTTCACTAGGGAGGTTGAAGTGTAAAATTCATCTTTATTGATTGAAAGATTGTTTAAATCGACTTGAAACTCGGGATATCCCAGCGATTGAATCCGAACCATATTGGTCCCGTTTGCAGCAGCTACAGCGATATTATCGAGGTTAACAGCTCCTGCCAAAACTCGACCATAATTATGATCGGTATGGTTTCCACCAATTTCGGTACGCCCGGGAGAACTGAAAAGTTCAACATCGTTGGCACCAAATTTATTTTGGAACTCGGCCATTAATGCAGCATACCTTTTGGATTGCTCCTTCAGTATCGCAATATCGGTACCATATAGCCTTTTAAAAACAGCGTTTTCGCCGTTATTAATTTTTTCAATTAAAGTTTGAATTTTCGACATGTTATTATGCTTAGTTTATAATTAATTGTTATCTATTTTAAAAATCTTTTGTCCTAAATCTAACTGCTTTTCTTTTTTAAAGCGATAAAAATAGGCACCTCGTTTTGACTCGCTGGTATCTTTTTCGTCTAATTGTTCAAGTACTTTTAAAGACAAAACCTTTTTGCGAAAATTGCCAGGATCAAATTCACGCTGAAAAATAGCATTATATAATCTTCGTAAATCAAGTAAGGTGAATTTTTCGGGCAGGAGGTGCTCTCCGATCAATGCGTTGGCTGCTTTTAAGCGCATTGTATCCAAAGCTTTTTCAACCATTAAATCGTGATCGAATATCAAACTCGGCTTGTCATTTAACGAGACCCACGTGGCACTGTGTTTACTAACCAGCGATTTGTTTTGCTCATCTATTTTCATCAAGGCATAATAGGCAATGCTGATCACTCTGCCCCCCACATCGCGCCCTGGTTTTGAGAATATATCGACCTGCTCAAGATAAATATCGTCCAATCCCGATATCAACTGCAAAACCCTGCGGGCAGAATCGGTCACCGACTCATCGGTGTTCACCCAGCCGCCAAGCAGCGACAGTTCTCCTTTACAAGGATCAATCCAGCGTTTAAAAACCAACAGTTTCAATTCATTATCTTCGTAGCCAAAAATAATGCAATCGACCGAAACCAACTGTTTGGAATGTTGATACATGTTTTTGTTTTAAAAGTGCAGAACAAATTTAAAAGTATTTTTTACTTTCAAAACAATTCAGAACATTTTTTGACCCAATCATGTTTTAAAGCATATTTCATAAAAATGAAAAAAAACCGCAATATCTCATTTCTACTGCGGTTCATTTTCTTCAATAAATGTTAAAAGTATTGTTGAATATTACATCCCCATATCTTCCATTTCAATCATCTGATTTTCCGAATTTGCACCATTACTCCCAACTTTTTTCCGATAATTATTAATCTTGTACGAAAGCGAAAGCGATACAACACGCGATTTCATACTAAAACTGCGCTCTGAATAAAAATTGGAACCTGCTGATTCAAATCCAAACTTAGCCGTGTTGAAAATATCGCGAACCGAAAGGGTAATATTGAGTTTATTGTCTAACAAATCCTGTCGCACAGCCAAATTTGAAAACAAGAAGCCTTTGCGACTTCCTTGTGCTGTGATGGTTGGACTATTGTACATTGCGTCGAATTGTAATTTTGTTTTTTTAGTGATCGAAAAAATATTACTTACCCGCGCGTTCCAATTTAAACTGGGATCGATATTAATATTGTTCCCATTAATATCGCCCTCAATACTGTAGCGATAAGCATTACCCATTACATTAAGCATCCACCATTTTGCCGGATTTGTATTGAGCATTAATTCAAGGCCAGTAGAATAATCGGCTCCAATATTGGCAAAAGTTTGCATCATCACATTATCACTGTACACACTTTGCAGGCGTTCAATTTTATTATTGGTTGTACGATGATAAATTTCGGCTGATAAAAAACCCTTACCCAGCTGCTTTTGATAACCAAGTTCATAGGAATCGATGTATTCGGGTTCAATACTGGGGTTTCCAACCCTAACATTATAAGCATCGACGTAGGTTATAAATGGTTCGAGGAAGTGACTACGCGGGCGTTGTATCCTTCTGGAGTAGCTTGCAATAATCTGCTGATCGGCAGGCAATTGGAACGACAAGTGCAGAGAGGGAAACCAATCGAAGCGGTTTATGGCATAAATTGAATCGGTTTTACTATAATTGAGCTGACGGTCGGTATATTCAGTGCGTAAGCCCAACTGCAAACCAACTACCTCGCCCGAATTACTAAAAGTGCTGTAAAGTGAATGAATATCGCGGCTAAAATTAACTTCCGAATAATAACCCGATTGTGATGAAGGTTTGTAGCTATCAAGTGTATCGTACCAGTGCACATCGTTCCACTCCAAACTTCGATCAATTCGTGCTTGATATCCGGCTTCGAGTTTCATTTTTGAGGTGAACGGATGAATATAATCGGCTTTTAAACGATATTGCTGTTCACTTCCAACTTCCCAGCTTTTTTGTCCCGCAATAAATAATCGCTCACCTTCAAACTGATCGTAAAGCGAATAATCGTCGCCTTTACCTGTTTGAAAATATAAAAATGCGGTAAATTCCTGTCCCTTGCGTTTAAATGTTTTGCGGTAATCGAGGCTGGTCGATAATTCGGTACCTATGCCCTCGCCAAGACTTTCGGTTAATGAGCTCAAGTTTTTCCCACTTGACGAGTACTCATTAAAACTGGCAAAGCTGTTATTGTAACGATTACGTCCATTGGCCCCAATATTAAAGCTTAGGGTATTCATATCGTTAAAATAATAGTCGAGTCCGGTTTTAAACGACCAACCTTTAAACCCTCTTTTCGATAATCCTTCCGATTCGATTATTAAAGTATCGGCAGTTGCAAATGTTTTGTTCAGACTATAAAATTCGCCCGTTTGTTTTCGATCCGAAAGATTTCCACTAATAAAGAAATTAACTTTTTCGCGTTTAAAATTTAAAAGAAAATCGCCCGAATACGAGCCATTGGTATCGCCCGAACCGTTTACGATACCACTTACCCCGGTTATTTTACTTTTTTTGGTGTTAATGTTAATGATACCGGCATTTCCATCGGGATCGAATTTAGCCGAAGGATTCGTAATTATTTCGATATTACGTATGGTGCTGGCCGGAATTTGATCCAAAGCATCGGCCGGATCGAAAGGTGTTGGCCGGCCATCAATTAATACGGTGAAATTTGAACTGCCGCGCATAGTTACATTCCCCTCAACATCAACAACTACTGAAGGTGTATTGGCCAACACATCGGTAGCCGTACCATTAGCTGTAGTTGGGAACATGGCCGGATCAATTATTTTTTTATCGATATCGTAAATAATTGGTCGATTTTGAGCTAAAACATTTACCTCCCTAATATTTTCGCTTGCAGGAACTAATTTGAGCAAGCCCAGATCAAAATCTCTTTTATTATTTTCTATTTTAAAATGTGGGCTAAAAGTATGCTCATATCCAATAAACTTGGCGTCGGCATAATATTCGCCATTTTCAATTCCTGAAATAATAAATTGCCCATTAGACCCGGTAATTCCTCCCCCAGCTAACGACGAATCGGCTACGGAGTAGATAGCAACATTAGCGTACTCTAAGGGGAAATTACTTCCTTGTTCTATAATTTTACCTTTTATAATACCTTTTCGGGCAGGTGTTGTAACATCGGATGGAATAATGCTTGAAGGCTGAGCATTAGAGCATAAAGCAAATAAAATTATTGCTATGAGAAAAACGACTTTTTTCATGATTAAAACTTTAAAAAAACTTTTTTATACTTTTTACTAATCGTGTTATAGACTATACTATCGATTAAATGTTCAATGTACTTTTATATAAAAAGACCATTTTAACTTTTAATTAACACTATAGACAATAAAGTAGGCCACAAAAAAAATGGCGCCCCTTTACGAGATGCCATTTCTTCATAATCAATTATGATATCAATTAAGCTTTTTCGAGTTTTAAAGTTTCTGAAACACGGTCGCAAACTTCGGTAGGGCCAAAATATTGAATAGGGCCAGGATAAACAAACACAGTTTTCACTGCCCACTCTTCGCGTTTTGAAGCAAAATAAGTGAACGGTTTTCCATCGAGTTCAACCAAAGCTTTTTGAATAACGGGTTTCATATGTCCATGGCGGCGTTCCATGTTCATCATCATGGTAATGGGCACACCACCGGCAATCCATTCATTTGCAGGAGCTGTGGTATTCCTCACCGACGACATGTAACCGGTTTTGCCACTATTAATAAGTGCCGAAGCATTTGCACCTAATGAGTAACAATAGTCGGCATCGAAATTCGAAGGAGCGGCACATCGGCCTTCATAACCAAAAAAGTGGTTTTGTGAACCGAATTTACCACTAAATTTATTTTCCAATTTACGTTCAACCAATTCGGCATCAACCATTTCAATTAACAGTTTTTCAGTTTCGATTTTCGAAACCTGCACGTTTCCGTGTGGGTCGCGATCGAGAGTTAATTGGTTGGCAATACCTTCGGGCAGCGAGCGGAAAACCACAGATGAAACCGGTGAAAGTTTTTCACCAACCCAATCGATACGGTGCGATTTACGTACATGAGAAAAAGCCTGGGCTGTATGCGTTCCTTCGGCCAACAATTCGTTCAATTCCGAAATCAATTTTTTCATTTCGGGAATAAACTCAATCAGTCCTTCGGGAATTAAAGCTACACCAAAGTTTTCACCATTTTCGGCACGTTTTACAATTACATCGGCAATACCGTCAACAATTTCGCTCAATGTTTGCTCTTTGGCAGCCACTTCTTCCGAAATTAAGCAGATATTGGGTTGTGTTTGTAGGGCACATTCCAAAGCGATGTGCGAAGCCGAACGGCCCATCAATTTAATAAAGTGCCAATATTTTTTGGCTGAATTGGCATCACGCATAATGTTACCAATCAACTCTGAATATAATTTACAAGCGGTATCAAAACCAAACGAAGTTTCGATCATTTCGTTTTTCAAGTCGCCATCAATTGTCTTGGGGCAACCAATTACTTGAACGCCCGAATTGATTTTTATATAATACTCAGCCAACACACAAGCGTTGGTGTTGGAGTCGTCGCCACCAATTACAACCACTGCGTTGATGTTCAGTTTTCTGCAATTTTCGAGGCCTTGATCAAACTGAGCTTCTTCTTCGAGCTTAGTACGTCCCGAACCAATGATATCGAAACCACCGGTATTGCGGTAATCATCGATAATATCAGCGGTCAACTCAACAACATTGTTTTTAATAAAACCTTCAGGGCCACCCAAAAAGCCAAATAATTTATTTTCGGGGTTAAGCGCTTTCAGTCCATCAAAAAGACCTGAAATCACGTTATGCCCACCAGGAGCCTGTCCACCCGACAAAATTACCCCCACGTTCAGTTTCAACATGGCAGCTTTTTCATCCGAAGATTCAAAAGTGATTATAGGTAAACCGTAGGTATTAGGAAACAGTTCTTTGATTGCATCCTGATCGGCAACCGATTGGGTTGCTTTACCTTCGAAGGCTTTAACTTTGCCTTTAAGAGCTTTCGGTAATTTGGGCTGATATTTTGCCCGTTCTTTTTGTAATGCACTAATAGCCATTGGTTTGCGATTTTATTATTTTGATTAGATTTAAAATAAACACGAAAAAACTAGCTTAACATGTCAATAGGCACATCGCTAATTTGAGCGAAATTAATACAAAAAACTCATTATCAACCTCGTAATATCGAATTCAAACGAGTATTCATTTAAAATTTAAACATTTATTAGCATTCGATTCTTAAAAAAGAAAAATGACGATTTCGCATTTGGAAATCGTCATTCACACTTAAAAAACAATATCTCTTTATCATGCACCTTGACCCCCTCGCTTAAGTGCAATGGAAACAAAGGGGAAAGCTAAGATTCATTTATAAAGTGCCAGTTATTTTGCTTTTCGTGCAAAACCAAATCTCATGCCTATTCCTGTGTAATATTCTAAACTGTTCATTGAGGTATAATCGAAAAACGAACGGTAACGAATGCCAACCATTCCATATACTTTTCCTACCGCAAAAGCAGGTGTTTGAATTTTAATTGCCGCTTGGTATAGGGCATGGTCGTAGTTTACATCCTCTGGAATGGAATAAGATCCATATGCAGCCAGCACTTCTAATCCTAGCGTTAAATGAGGTTTTATAGGAAATAAATAATTAGCTCCCACGCCATAAGAGTTCCCTTGCAAAACAAAATTCAAATCTTCAGAATCATTTCCCAACATACCAATTCCAATATTTAAAAATAGCTCACCACTCTTTGGGAAGGCATATCCTAAAGCAAAATTATATTGCTGCGATATAATATTGGTTTGGTTGAGATTAAAGGTTGGTAATTCGCCAGAAGTAGCTACAAAAAATTCAGCATTATTCTCTTGTGCACTCAATCTCACAACTATAAATAGTTGGCAAATTGCGAATGCTAATATTTTATATCTTTTCATCTTTATCTTTTAAGTTTTAATAGCTAA
>DATERL010000151.1:0-11657 GCA_035271585.1 Prolixibacteraceae bacterium | reverse complement strand
GGTGTAGATAAACGTACTTACTGCCACGAAGTTAACGACGAAGCTGTACGCGAAAAAGTAAAAGCCGATTTGTACCCTGGCTGCTATAAAATTGCAACCCAGCGTATCAACGATAAACAAAAACGAATTGAAACTTTCCATGCTTTGTGCGATGATTATATCGTAAAGTACAAAGCAGAGAATGCTGACAATAAAGAAATTGATCTCGTTGTACACGAGATGTTGATTAAAAAATACTATCACCAAATTGAAGGAGAAGCCATGCGTCGCATGATCCTCGACGAGGGTATACGTCTCGATGGTCGTAAAACTACCGAAATTCGTCCAATTTGGGGCGAAGTGGATTACTTGCCCGGTGCTCACGGATCTGCAATTTTTACTCGTGGTGAAACTCAATCGCTTTCTTCAATTACACTAGGAACTAAAATGGATGTAAAACGCATCGATAACGTGACTGTTCAAGGTGAAGAAAAATTCTTGTTACATTATAACTTTCCACCATTTAGTGTTGGTGAAGCAAAAGTGCCACGTGGTGTTGGACGTCGTGAAATTGGTCACGGAAACCTTGCGTTTCGTGCCTTGAGATCCATGATACCAGCCGACTTCCCTTATGCTGTGCGTATTGTTTCCGATATTTTGGAGTCTAATGGCTCATCGTCGATGGCCACAGTTTGCGCTGGAACTATGTGTATGCTCGATGCCGGTGTGAAAATGATTCGCCCCGTTTCGGGAATTGCAATGGGCTTAATTGCCGATGGCGATAAATTTGCCGTTTTGTCTGATATTCTTGGCGACGAAGACCACCTTGGCGATATGGACTTTAAAGTAACTGGTACCCGCAATGGGATTACTGCTACTCAAATGGACATTAAAGTTGACGGACTTTCTTACGAAGTGCTTGAGAAAGCGCTTAACCAAGCCAAAGAAGGCCGTATGCACATACTTGATAAAATTGAAGAAGTAATTTCGGAGCCACGTGCCGATTTCAAAGAAAATGTACCACGTATTGAGGTTATCGAAATTCCGAAAGATATGATTGGCGCAATAATTGGACCTGGTGGTAAAATTATTCAGAAAATGCAGGAAGAAACCGGTACGGTTATCGTTATTGAAGAAATTGGTAACGTTGGACGTATTGAAATTGCTGCAACCAATAAGACGGCCATAGAAAATGCCTTAAGGCACATTAGAGCTATTGTGGCAGTTCCCGAAGTAGGAGAGATTTACAAAGGCAAAGTGAAATCGATTGTTGCATTTGGTGCATTCATCGAAATTATGCCAGGTAAAGATGCCTTGTTGCACATCTCCGAAATTGATTACGAACGACACGAAACTGTGGACGAAGTACTTAAAGAGGGTGAAGAAGTTGAAGTTAAATTAATCGGTGTTGATGAAAAAACCGGTAAGCTAAAGCTTTCACGCAAGGTATTGTTGCCAAAACCCGAAGGGTATGTTGAACCAGAGCGTAAACCTCGTGGTGAAGGTGGCGATCGCAGGCGTGACGACCGTGGCGGACGTGATAGCCGTGGTGGACGCGATGATCGTCGCGATAGCCGTGGTGGCGGACGCGATAGCCGTGGTGGTGGTGATCGTTACAATAACCGATAGTTTTAAATAACAGCATATTAAAGAGGTGGCTAAGGTCACCTCTTTGTTTTTAAAATACTACCTGAGTATGGAAACAAAACAGCAGCTCGAAAAAATTGAGTCTTTAACTGAAGGTTTTTCAATTTCGAAATATAATTCACTTAAAATTAATTATTTGGTGCGTTTGATTAATGATGTTGGTCATTTTTCGGAACAATGCAGTACTTGTAAAAGTAATCAGATCGTGCTTGAAAACATGATTGATGAAATTCCGTTTCTTGATGATATCGAACATCGCAAGCCTTACGAAAGAAGTTTCAATCAAATCAGAAAGCATTTTCACCAGGAACATGGTTATATTCCTCTTTATCATTTTATTGCCCGCTATACTGTAATTGGTGCTTTAGTTGGTGCGGCGCTGGCTTCGCTTGTGTTTTTCGCCTTTACTCGCCATTTTTGGCTCGATGCTTTATTGGCAGGTTCAACCATTGGAATTTTGGTTGCTTACTTTGTAGGCGCACAAAAAGAATTAAAATATCGCAAGTTGAAAAAGATTATATAAATCACTTTCAACTGCTTAAAAAATTGTATTTTTATAGCTACACGACTATTAAAATACATTCAAATGAGAAAACTTCTTTTTTTACTACTTGTTATGATTGCTTTCGGTTGTTCTAAACCATCAGTAAATTATCCCGAAATCCGAAAGGATAATGTAGTTGATACTTATTTTGGTGTCGAAGTAAATGATCCCTATCGTTGGCTCGAAGATGATAATTCTGATGAAACCATGGCTTGGGTTGAAGCTCAGAATCAGGTTGCTTTTAATTACCTCGAAGCTTTGCCTTATCGCGAAAAAATTAATAAACGATTAACCGAGTTGTGGGATTATCCTAAGTCGGGAACACCTTTCAATATTTCGGGTCGCTGGTTCCTGTTTAAAAACAATGGTTTGCAAAATCAAAGCGTATTGTTTACCATGGATAGTCTCGAAACCGAACCTTATGTTTTACTCGATCCTAACTTATTAAGTGACGATGGAACTGTAGCTTTTAGTGGCATGGATGTTTCGCCTTGTGGTAAATACTTGGTTTATAAAATTGCCCGGTCGGGTTCCGATTGGAACGAAGTTTTTGTGATGGATATGGCCACACAGAAATTGCTCGACGATCATATTAAATGGGTGAAGTTTTCGGGGGTAGCCTGCTATGCCGATGGTTTTTTCTATAGTGCTTACGATGAGCCAGAAACTGGCAGTGAACTTTCTAAATTGAATAAAGGACAAAAAGTCTATTTTCATAAATACGAAACACTTCAAAAGGAGGATGAACTGATTTATTCAAATCCTGAAAATCCGAGTAGAATGGCTTCGGCAGGCTTGGATGAGAATCGCGAATACTTGTTTATTATTGAATCACAATCGACCAGTGGTAATGGTTTGTATATAAAAGAACTTGGTAAACCTAAGTCAACGATTATTCAATTGGCCGAAGGCTTTGATTTTGATCATAATCCGGTTGAAGTAGTGAACGGCAAAGTGCTCGTAAATACCAATAACGGGGCTTCAAAATACCATATCGTTGCTATCGATATTAAAAATCCGGCCAGAGAAAATTGGGAGGTGGTTATTCCCGAAAGTGAAAATACCCTCGAAGGTATTTCGCTTTGCGGAAACAAGCTATACGCTGTTTACATGGAAGATGCCAAAAGTAAGCTCGAGATATTCACTGTTGAGGGTACTTATTTGGGCGATGTTGAATTGCCCGGAATTTGTAGTGTGAGTGGGATAAGTGGTACAAAAATCGGAAGCAGTGCATTTTATTCATACAGCTCGTACAATACTCCGGGCACCATTTTTAGATACGATACCGAAACCGGTAGTTCTGAGGTTTACTTTCAGCCCGATGTTCAGTTTAATCCCGACGATTTTGTAGTAAAGCAAGAGTTTTATACCAGCAAGGACGGAACAAAAGTCCCGCTTTTTATAGTCCACAAAAAAGGCATTAAGTTGAATGGAAAAAATCCGGGTTTATTATATGGATATGGCGGTTTCAATATCAGCCTTACTCCCGGATTTTCAACATCGGTAATTTATTACATCGAAAATGGCGGTGTTTATGCAGTTGCTAACTTGCGTGGTGGTGGCGAATATGGAGAGCAGTGGCACAAAGACGGTACTTTACTGAAAAAGCAAAACGTATTTGACGATTTTATTTCAGCCGCTGAGTACCTAATTGAAGCCGGATATACAAATTCCGATCAATTAGGAATACGAGGTGGGTCGAATGGTGGCTTGTTGGTAGGCGCTGTTACCAACCAACGCCCCGATTTGTTTAAAGTAGCACTTCCCGCAGTTGGTGTGATGGATATGTTGCGTTATCACCAATTTACTATTGGTTATGCTTGGGCTACCGATTATGGTCGCTCCGACGATAGCGAAGAAATGTTTAGGTATTTGTATGCTTATTCTCCAGTTCACAATGTTGAGGCAAAAGATTATCCGGCTATTTTGGCGACCACAGCCGATCACGACGATAGGGTAGTTCCAGCACATACATTTAAGTACATTTCTGCTATTCAAGAATATAACACCGGAAAATTGCCCACTTTGGTGCGTATTGATGTTAAAGCAGGTCATGGTAGTGGCAAACCCACGGCCAAAATCATTGAAGAATATGCCGATATGTATGCGTTTTTGTTTTACCATACGGGCATAAAACCACGATAGCATTTTATCCAAAATATGAATTTTTTGGTCATCGAAGGGAATATTGGGGCAGGTAAAACTACCTTGTCAAAAATGATTAGCAATGATTATAATGCCCAGTTTGTGGGCGAATCATTTGTCGAAAATCCATTTTTGGAAAAATTCTATGCCGATCCAAAAGCCTATGCTTTTACGCTCGAGATGTCGTTTATGGCCGAGCGCTATTCACAGTTGATGAGCGAGTTGCAAAATAGGGATTTGTTTAAAACATTTGCAGTTGCCGATTACTATTTTATGAAATCACTGATTTTTTCGAGCGTAACCTTAAGCGACGATGAATATACGCTTTATCGCAAATTTTTCGATATAATATACTCTCGTCTGCCTCGCCCCGATTTGTATGTTTATTTACACAAAACAACACCAAATTTGCAAAAACAAATCAAGTTGAGGGGAAGGGATTACGAACAGGCAATTAACGATGAATATCTTGAAAAAATTAGTCAGGCATATTTTAGTTATTTTAAGCAACAACGCGAGTTTCCTGTATTAATTATTGATACGAATGATATCGATTTTGTACATTGTAAGAACGATTATAAAAAAATATGTGAAATAATATTTGAAAATCGTTATTCATTGGGGATTACACGTATGATTATGTAATAAAAAATCATAATTTAGCTTTCTGGTTTAAAAAACATTGCTATTTTTGTAATAGTAGTGAAAATATGTTTAAAAAATATAATAATAATGTGTCTGTCATGAAGAAAATGAATTTTAAAGTTATCCTATTATCCGCTTCTGTTTTACTGATACTTAGCAGTTGTGCAAGTATTAAAAAAATGAAAAAGAATGCCGATCAAGTAAAATGGGAAGTTACGCCCAGTGTGCTCGAAGTACATGCTGGACAAGTAAAAGTTGCTGTTGAAGGCCAAATACCCGAAAAGTATTTTGTTAAAAAAGCAAGCTTAACAGTTATTCCTGTAGTTAAATATGAAGGTGGCGAAATTGCTTATCCTGAGATTAAACTTCAAGGTGAAAAAGTTAAATCGAACAATGCCGTTATCGCCTTTAAGGAAGGTGGCAATTTTAAAATTGAAGGTGCATTACCATACGAAGCCGCCATGAAAATGTCGGAGCTTGAAATTCGTATTGTTGCTCAAAAAGGAGCAGCTGCACTCGATTTTGATCCCATAAAAATAGCCGATGGTGTTATTGCAACATCCGAATTGGTTGAAAAAAATGGGATGGCTGTTGTTGGTGTCAAAAATGGAATAAATAATTCGGGCAAGTACGATCCTTCGATCGATGCTTTTCAACGTGTAGTTCCCGACGAGTTTATTGCCGATATTCATTACCTTATTAACAGCTCATTTATTCGTACTGAAGAAGTGAAGTCAGACGATATCAAAAAATTAAATGAGTACACCAAATCAGCTTTCGATGATGATCGTAAAGAACTTAAAAGTTTAGAAGTTTCAGCTTATGCTTCGCCCGACGGTAAAATCGAATTGAACGAAAAACTTTCACAAAAACGTGAAAGCACTGCTTCGGAATACTTGAAAAAAGAACTCAAAAAAGCAGGTGTTGAATCAGCAGTTAAAACAAAATATACTGCCGAGGACTGGGACGGTTTTCAAAAATTGATGGAGAAATCATCCATTCAAGATAAAGAATTGATTTTGCGCGTTCTTTCAATGTACACCGATCCCGAAGTTCGTGAAAAAGAAATTCGTAATTTGTCGCAAGCGTTTGCCGCTGTAGCTGACGAAATTATGCCTCAATTGCGTCGCGCTAAATTCCAAGCATCAGTTGACCTGATTGGTAGAACTGATGAGGAATTGATTGCTGCTGCTCAAAATAACCCCGCCTCGTTAAACCAGGCTGAGCTTTTATATGCTGCTACCCTTACCGATGACCTTGCTCAAAAGAAAGCTTTTTACAAATCGTTTGTAAAACAATTTGACAAAGATTGGAGAGGCTACAATAATCTTGGTATGGTTCAGGTAATGGAAGCTGAATTTGATGACGCTGCTAGAAACTTTGAGAAAGCCGATCAACTTGACAATAGCAATCCAATTATTCAAAACAACCTTGGTGTTATTGCGCTAAATGCTGGCGATATTAATAAAGCAAAAGAATTGTTTTCAGCTGCATCGGGTGTTGGTCCTCAAGTAGACTACAACATGGGTATTGTAAGCATTACCCGTGGCGAATATGATAAAGCTGTTAAGTATTTTGGCGACTGCAATAAACCAAATGCTGCTTTAGCTAAAATTTTGGCCGGTGATAATAATGGTGCTTTAAAATCATTAGAGGCTTGTACTGCCGATTGTGCAATGATTGAGTATTTAAAAGCTGTAGTTGGTGCTCGCACTGCTAAAGAAAGCTTAATGATTGAAAGTTTAGCTTCGGCAATTAAGAAAGATCCTGCAATGAAAGCTGCTGCTAAAACCGATCTCGAATTTGCAAAATATTTCGACGCTCCAAGTTTTAAAGCTATTGTTGATTAATACATATCAACTAATATATCAAAAGAGGCTGCTTCATTATGAAGCAGCCTCTTTTAATTTGTTGATAATCGTTGCAAAGTTTTAATTACTAAAGTTGTGGTGTTTTAAGCTGTCACCAATTGAGGTTTTTGCGGAAATAATAATAGTAACTACCATGTTTTCTTCTTTTACTTTAACCATGATTTGAAAGTGGTTTTAAAAACAATAATAAGCATGTCACTGGTAACCTTTATCCTTTGTTCCTTTTTTTTCAAGAATTGGGGCAAGGCATAAATCGTGAACGCCAAAATATTTAAACAGTAACCAAATAGTAAAAGCCCAGTTCGATTGAGGCGAATCGAAGATCAGAAGGCCAAAAAGTAAGTAATGAAATATTAAAACATCCTATATCTGTAGAAAACCATGGACTATATGTGTTGAGTTTTTTTTGTACTATTCAGTTGTACTAAAAAAGGGTAGAGTTTTAGTTCAAAACAAGATGAATTGCCCGTCCCAATGACCATCTGGATGAACCCCGGGGATAATTAATAATAAAAAAACAATGCAGATAGACTAACAAAGGAGATTATAGAGCGAAGCGAATATAGGCGACATTTTGTTGGCTAATCGGTATAAAACATTTCTTTCGAACAAATTATTCTAAATAATTAAACTGACTGAATGGTTACCTTTTTTTTATCGGACAGTCGTGATTTTAAATAATATTTCAACTGTTTGAATTGTAAGGTAATTACTTAATACTTAAATCATGAAACAAGAAGGTGTTGTTATAAACGACATTGATAGTATCTATCTAAATTGTGTTTTTTTGAGCTGAAATTATTATTTGTACAACAAAAAAATGGGGCTGCCTAGTAAAAGGCAACCCCATTTCATATAAGATTTAACGGCAGATTACTTTTTAATTAATTTTGATTTGCCGATAATTGTTGTTCCATTGTCGATTGTAATTAAATACATGCCGCTTGAATAAGCATCGAGCGAAATAGCTTCTGATTCGGAACTTGCCTTAAAGTTGGCAATGTTACGTCCAAATGCATTGAATACTCGAATGTTATTGCCGGCTTTAATTCCGCTGATGTTTACAATTCCGTTGGTTGGGTTTGGATACATGTTTATGTTTCCTGCGGTGTTAATATTTTCGAAACCCACCTTAACCAGTATATTGTAAGTTTTGGTGTTGGTACCATCAGCCGAAGTAACAATAACTTTATCACCATCTTCGATGTTTCCAGTAGTTTTCACTGCACCATCAGCCGACTGGATCACGTATGTTCCGTCCCAAGAGGTATAAACATTATCCATGAAATTGCTAACAGCAATAGTTCCTGTAAGGTTTATCCTCAATGTTTTTTGATTGACAGTGTAGGCTTTAGAATATAAATATGCCTTACGGTAGTTTCGGATATCATTAACTAAAGCAATGCTATATGTTTTTTGAGTTTGTCCATCCTGTGATGTTACCACCAACTTGTCGTCTTTGTAAATTGGTCCAAAATTCCTAGCCTGTCCCATTTTGTTTTGCAATTCCATGGTAGCACCAGGAGCAGGGATTAACAAATTGAGTAGCGCGATAGCGTTGGTCGCATTTGGAATCATGTTGATGGTTGATGCGTCCTGATCGACCAGATAAACATTTGATAGCACGTAAGCATCAGAAGGTGAGCTGGCCAGTTCAAGACTGTAAACAATTTTAGTCACATTATCTTGAGCAACTACTTCAAACAAGATATTTTGAGTTGCTAAAACATCAACATACGTGGTATCGAAAGTCAACATTTTGAATGGTGCATATCTTCCGTCATCATACAAAACATTGAACTGTGCAGCGGTTGCTGGAGCAGTAACATTATTGTAGGCATCGAGCAAGCTAGTTTTAGGAGCAATGCCTGCTACTATTCCGGTATTACCTACAATGGAAATGTCGTAAACCGATGAGCTCAGTACAGCATTAGTGTTTAATGCGCCTGCCACAACGTCGATGATATAAGCTGATTTGTTTTTAGTTGTTTTTCCAATTTCAGCAGCTACTGCTTCTACTTCAAGCACATCGCCGTTTTCGAGCAAGTCAACACCGGTAAGTATGGTTGTGCCACGCTTTAAAACTAAAACCTGACCGGCATCCAATTTGATAATATTAGCCAAAAACTCATCAACAGTAATGCCGGGTTCAGGGCCTTTTATGCTTTCTGTCATCGAGAATCCATCACTAACGATATAGGCACCTGATGCGATTGTTGAATAATACTTAGTAATTGGCATAAAATCGTGAGCTCCAATACCGTCACTATTCATGAAATTGTTATCAGGCCATCCAAATCCTTGCGCATCCCAGTAGGCTGTAGTGGTATATGTCCATTCTGAGGTTCCTACTTCTCCGTCACCGAATGAGTCTCCTGGAATTGGGTTTCCTTGTTGTACTTCGGGTTTTCTTTTCAATCCTGAGTTTTGATTGTAAGTTTGGCCTTCGATAGCTCCCATTTCGGCACCGGTACAGCGGCCAATAACATCAATCAATTCAACATCGTTGGGATCGTTTAGTGGTTTTAATCCGTTAAAAACAGAGTCGTTAGTTATTTTATACAATAGCCATGAGTTATTGAGCCAACCAGCCATTACATTATTTTCGGTACTGTTGTTACTCTCGGTCCATGTTAACCCCCATGGATTATACTCATTTTTAAAGTTAACATCGATTTGGTCGAAGTTTTCCCAAAGCCTGTCGCGACTTCCTGCATCGTTTTCGTAATTTGGCCAAACCCATCCTATTACAAAAACGTCACCGGGTGCAACAACTGGATTAACACTTACATCTTTAACCAACATAGAAGGTTCAACATCCCAATCGGTTTCATCTTGCCAAATATAACCTGGTACATATCTATTGTATCGATTATTAAAATCATCGATACCCGAGTCGCTTGTAATTGCGCTTTGTGCATCGAGATCGTAAGAACGGACAAGACAATACCTGCTTAAATCTAAGGGGTCGGTTCCTGGGTTAACTATTTCCAAAAAGTTTTGTTGCCAGTTTGCCCTAAACACAAACTGTGAAATGAATGGCTCGGCCTTGAATGTTTTGGCACTACTGAGGTCTTTTTCTTTTTCAAAAACTATTGAATAGGTTTGTTTCACAGAGTCGTCTTCGGCTGTTACTACAATTTTTGTAGTTCTGTCGGCCATTGATCCGGCAAGTGTTTTTGCTTTTTCAAATTTGATTTTCGCATTAGGAGCTTCTGACTTTGCATATAAGGCCGGAATTCCAGCTGTTTCAAGTGGAACCAAAAATGAGTAATTCAAATTAGTTTTTGAGAAAAAAGGAATAGTATCGCCTACCCAACCTAGAATACCTTTGTAATACTCAGGAACATCGGGCCAAGTAATTGCACTCAAATTGGCGTTGTGGCTTGGACGGTATTTCAGTACATTGATGTAGTAATCTTTAACGCTTCCATTTCCTGCGGTTACTTTCAAAATATCACCTTTTTTGACTTCTGTACGTTCAACACCATCTATCCAGTTGATTTTCCAACTTGCTGATTCAGCTTTTTCAAGGTATTTAAACAAGGAGTCAACGCGGGTAGCGTAGGCTACTTCCCTGATGGTGTCCATACCGGGCTGCTTTTCGGTAACAACATAAGGGGTGTACCAGTTGCCAGGGCCGCCATGGGCCATTTTAGGAACAACGCGATTTTCGGCATTGGTTGGCGGCAACGCTGTCAATTTGAAAGTAATTTTATCGAGTTGGTTCCCCGTTGCATAAAGTGTCAGCTCATCGCCGGTACGAACTGAAGTATAGGATGAGTCTTCAACACTTGGAGATAAGGCATATCCCCATGCTACACCTGGAGCATAGTCAAACTCGTTCATGATGGAGTCCATATTGCGAACACCCCATGCAGCAGTCATCGTTTTATTATCCCAATCAATATTGATGGTTTTTGATTTGATGGTTTGCGCATTTAGCCTAAAATCGCCGTGTTCTCCAACAGTCCAAAAAGCCTTATGTCTGGGTTCAAAGTGACCTGTTAAGAATGGAATAGGTAACCATTCAGAATCTTCGAGGTCGAGTCCACGTGTGTTTTCCCAATCTTCTAAACCACCGCTACCTTTGGTTACATTATACTTACGAACTAAAATAGATAGATAGGTTGCATTGGCCACTCCGGCCACGTCACTGGGACCATAAGTTTCTGGCCTTGTGCCATCGTCCTGCGTGAAAATACCATTTACGGCATCGACTACAACTGAGTCTTTCAACATGGTTGAAGGATCAATAAAGTGATGACGCAGGTAAAAACAATATGAACCTCCCCATACGACCAAGGCGTTAGCCCCATCAGAGATACTGTCGGGAACTTGAGGGTATTTTTCTGATGGCGATTCGTAAACGTGAAGTTGCATGTCGGCCTTTCTCCAAATATCATCTTTGGTTAGTGGTGCAAATTTTTCAGGATCAATCTTCGACATTTTGACTATCCAATCGCGAACTGTTGCAATGACAAATGTTTGATTGGGTTTTAGCACAAAGTCGGGGAGCATTGTAAATGCATCTCCTGGCTCAAATGGAGTTGCCCATGATGATATTGAACCTACTTCAAATTCGCTTAGGTTAATATCCTTATTCCCCATGTTGCAAATCTCAACGTAAGAGTGGTGGTGATCGTCCATTCTCACTTCTGAGAATAACAGATTACGATAAGGCTGGGCATTTAATATGCTCGCACTTATGAATAACAATAAAAGTAAAAGTTTAAACCTCATGATTTTTAAGTTTATAGTTAATTACTATTTTATAAGTAAAAATGATTTATAAATTCTTTTTTTAAAATTGTGAATTTTTTTTG
>DATERL010000150.1:0-70583 GCA_035271585.1 Prolixibacteraceae bacterium | reverse complement strand
CATGCTATCGCGCATGGTTTTAAAATCGCGGGCATCTATGGTGCCGGTAAGCGTGAGATTGCTTGTTGTGGTTAAAACTCCAGCAAGCACGGTATTTAAGTTTCCGGCTGTTACCGCTGTTTTTTTGTTTTGGTAAACAGTAACTATTTGGTTGTTATAAGTGCCTGCCGAAATGGTAATGTTTGCCGAACGTACACTCCCTGTGTTATTTTCAGCGGCAGTAAGCGTAAGCGTTGATGTGCCACTTGCACCTGAGCTTGTGCTTAGTGTTAGCCAGCTTTCACTGGATAGTGCGTTCCAATTTACGCTGGATGTAATTGTTAGCGAATCACTGACATTGTTCGCACTCACATTAATAGTATTATCCGAGAGAAAGAAACCTTTGTAACCGGCGGGCAAACTAGTGGGGAATATTCCTATTACCGCTGCTTGATCTGAATTATAATCATCCCCCGCTGGATTCAGACCTCCCAAGTAGAAATATCCATCAGCGTATCCTCCCCATCCCCAGTTGAAATGGAATTGATTGGTTCCGTTATATCCATCGCAAACAAAAGCATGCCCACCTGAACCAGATCCCCTATAATAGATTGGTCGTTTAGCATTTAATTCCGATTTCATTAGATCTTCCCAATCGTTTGTTGAATAATTGCTTTTATAAACATACCTTAATTTGGAAGAATAATTGAAATAATTGACCATTGCTTCTTCTGAAAGATGCGCTCCAGAACTAGAAGGACCATAATTCATATCTACTGATACTCCACAATGGTACATTAATGTGGCCACTGCATTATTCTCACTGTTAACTGAATTTGGCATTTGTGACCACTGATAGGTGGTTGAACCAAAATTGGCGGAGAGATCTCCATAACTTGAATGATTATAGCTATGCGAACCTGTTCCGATGGTTGGAAAATTCCAATACTTCATAATTTGAGCCATCGATGTGGCGACACAACCTGTCAATGCGCGTCCATCTTGCCCACTTGCATCAGCGGGGCATAAACCATTGTAATAACTCCCCTGGGCCCATTCCGTTTGTAATAGTGGACCTACCGAGCTTGCTCCATTTGTAGTATAAGGATTTTTAGAACTGAGCTTGTTCCACTCTTGGCTTATTTTAGGGTCAGCTTGTATATTGTTTGCTTTAATATACGCAATCTCATTTTTCATGCCTTCCATCCATTCAATAAAAGCGGGTGGCAAATTATCGCTGTCGTATTTTCCTTTAGTTGAATACCCTAAAATTGGCCATTCACGTTTGTCCGAAGCCACAATTACAAAACCATTATTAGTATTATCATTCACGATATAGAAAAGGGTATCCCTATCTTCATTCGCTGTTGAGGTAAAAGCGACCTGTAACTGATTTTCGTTAGTACTTGCTGATTTTAGATTCCTCGGACTAACCGACATTAGGTGCTTACTGGCAATTTCTTTTGCTGTTTCGATATTGATTGATTGAGCAAACAATATGCTGCCTGTTGATAAAAACAAGACCGTTAATAAAACTGACAAAGTATTTTTCATAATCACGGTTTATGAGATTTACATTTTATAAAAACAAACAAATAATACCATTAATATTGAGCCTATAAAAATACAAGACCAATGTTATGTATATCGCTTTATGCTGATAACAATATTTTCAAGGGGTGTAAAGGGTGAGAGAGGACTCAATTTATTATGGTATGGCTTTGTAAAAACAGTTTATCATTACCTATAAGATGATTTGAATTATCTATAAAGCGCCATAAATTTCAAATGTAACAATTTTATGTGAAAAGGCAAAGAACCAATTAGGACTGAAATTTTTGTTGTAATATTTGGAGCAATGAAAATAAAAAGTCAGTCTCAAGCTTAGTCGCTTAAGCGATTATTATTCAATCTTAAAATTTTCTATTTCCACTCTTTTTTTAATTTCATAAGCATCAAATCCAAAACGTGCCCATGTTTTTTTACCTACCTCGTTTTTGGCATGTACTGATAGTTCGACGTGCTTTAGGCCTTTACTTATAAACCATTTTTTAAGTTCTACTAGAAACATCCGGGCTATGCCGAGTTTTCTAAACTCTTCTAAAACAAATACATCGTTAATATATCCGTTTTCAGTAATCTTGAATATTGGTGACCTGCTTTGGATTTCGCCCACCGCATAAGCAACAAGTTTCCCATTATTTTCTGCAACCAAAAAAAGTTTATCATCTGCATCCAAACAACTCTCTAAAAATTTTCGATATACTTTATCTGCAGTTTTGATGGGGGTAAAATAGGGATCGAGATCGGAATGTTGTTTTAATAGAATGATGCCATAATTTGTTACTTGTTCAACATCTTGCTGTTTCGCTTTTCTTATTTCCATATTAATTTGATTTGTTCATTGCTCAATATAGCTTTCAATTTTATCAAAGTTCAAAGTTCATTGCTTTTAAGCAATATTTCAGTCTGAAAAATGTCGATTCAATTTTATTCTGGGTTAGAATCTCAATTTTTCGGTCATAAAGCCAAATCGCAACACATCAATCCGATGGTCGAAATAGATGTTGTAATAATCGGAACCATGATAATATTGAACAAAAAGACCGATGTCTTCCAAAAATTTTGGGTGGTAATAAAAAGTTACGCTAAGGTTTAGCCGATTAGCTGAAAATACGTTTAAGTTATTATAATTTCCAAACATCCAAGTGCTTTCTCCTTTAAGCGAAATTGCGGGTTTATTAGAATTTGACCGTGCATTATCCGAAACGAGTTTAAAAATAGAGAAAGTGTTGTGCCATCGGTACCTGCTGTATATTCCTATTAATTCTTCCTGAATAAAATAGCTGGGATGGACTTCAAAAGAAGTTTTTAAAAACTGATATGCATTGAAATGTGTATTGACATTGGTGGAAATAAAACCGAGTTCCAGAAAATTAGTATCAAAACTCCCGTTTTTTAAATTTAGCTTGCCGTTTTCCAACAGAAAATTCCCATCCTGTCCGTTTGAATGATGAGCAATTCGCCCATATAAATTTATGCTTCTGGCTTTTTCTAAATTAGTGAGTCGGTAATAAATAGTTATTTGAGGTAGGTAGCTTGGAGTTCGCACAGGAGAAGATTCTTCGCGGTACATTCGAATAATTATCTGTGGAGTCAAAACTCCCAACAACCGGGAGTTTTGACTCTTTCGCAGATAAAAGTTAGGTATCACATTTCCTTCAAACCAAAGTGGTTCAATATTTCCAATATCGATTGGAAAGGTAATGTAACTGTTTCCCTGATTTACTTGTGCAATTAAAGGAAGACTGATATTAACTGTTGAATCATTTTGTTGGCTATATGCTAAAAACCTAATTAAAATGATAGCTAAAATCAGAATGCCTGTTTTTTTCATTTTACTTTTCTTTTGCTGAATTTTTCTTTTACCGAATCTACCGCATAATAAACTACGGGTACTAGAAATACGGTAAGTATTAACGACGAAAGCAAGCCGCCGATAATAACCCAGGCCAATCCGTTTTTCCATTCGCTGGCGGTTCCTTGTGCCAAAGCAATGGGCATCATCCCGATAGCCATAGCCAGTGTGGTCATTAAAATGGGGCGCATGCGTTCTTTTCCGGCAATCATAAGTGCTTCACTAAAATGTTTACCCTGGGCTTTCAACTGGTTGGTAAAGTCCACAATTAGAATGGCATTTTTGGTTACCAGTCCCATCAGCATAATTAGCCCTAAAAGTGCAAAAAGTGTAATATCGTTTGCCGTTAAATTTAAGGCTAAAAATGCACCAATGGCTGCTACCGGAATTCCAAAAAGGGCTACAAAGGGATAAATGTAACTATCGTACAAGGCTACCATAATTAAGTAAATTAGTAGAAACGAAATCAACAAAACAGAACCGAGCGCACCAAAACTATCATTCTGGGTTTTGATATCGGCACCCCAGGTCAGTTTTACACCTTCAGGCAAGGGCTGCGTTTTTAGGTGAGCAATTACATCACCTGCTAATGTTCCCGATGGCCGTCCAAACGATTCGGCAGTGAGTGTTACCGACGATTGACGGTCGAGTCGCTCAAGCAACGAGGGTGAGTTGTCCTGCCTAACTTCGGCAAACTGCGAAACAGAAATGGGCAGGTTCATTGGGTTGATGATGGTGAGATTTTGTACATCCTCGAAATTTTTTCGGTTAAAATCGTCGAGCCAAATGCGTATCGGATATTCCGTTCCTTTTTCGGTTAAAGTGGCATCTTCGTTTCCCGAGAAAGCGGTTCGTAAATTCATACCAACATACGCCGTGTTTAAGCCCAGTCGCTGCATCTTATCTTTGTCGGGAATAACTTGATATTCGGGATTTCCTTCTACCACCGAAAGTTGCACATTGTCGGCGCCGGGTAAGTTTTCGACTGCAGTTTGTAATGACTGCGCAGTTTTTAGTACTTCGGGAAGATTGGCTCCGCTCAGAGTAATTTTAATGGGAGCCATTTTAGGCAATAAGCCAATAAAAGCCATTGAAAAATTGATTCCCGCAAATTCGGATTCCAAATCGTTTCGCAGCATTTTCATATAGGCCTCGGTTTTCATTTCCCTTTCTTCTTCAGGTTTTAATTGAATGGTAAATTCCGATTTATTGGCAGAACCCACGCCAACACTTCCCATTCCGGTGCTGGGACCGGCTATGTTGCTAAAAAGTGAGGCCACTTCATGGTGTTGAAGAATATAGTTTTCGACCTGTTGCGAAACAATATTATTTTGCTGAACGGTAATGGTTTTGTCAAATTCAAGGTTTAACCTGAATTTTCCTTGGTCGCCGGTCGACATCATTTCTTTTCCGATAATGTCCTGTTTCATTATTGCGGCAGTTAAAACCAGCAATAAAATTACCATTCCTGTAAACAATAGTTTGTGGCTTAATACCCATTTTAATTGTCGGCCGTACCACTCAATAAAAGTGTCGAGTTGGTGCTCGAACCAAAGCAAAAAGCGATTGAATATATTGGTGGGCTGTAAATTATCTTTTTTCCCAATGCGCGAGGTTAACCAAGGAGTTAAGGTAAAGCCAACCAGTAAACTGGTTAGTGTTGAGGTAATTACAACTACAGCAAATTGTTTGAGCATATCGGCTACAAATACCTGTAAGAACAAAATTGGTAGAAATACCACCACGTCAACCAGTGTGATTGACAGGGCCGAAAAGCCAATTTCCATTCGTCCGTCCATCGAAGCGCTTCGTTTTTCTTTGCCCATGTCGAGGTGGCGTTGAATGTTTTCGAGTATCACAATGGCATCATCTACCAGTATTCCTATAATTAACGACATGGCGAGCAATGTCATCAGGTTGAGGGTGTAACCCAACAACCACATTACGGCAAAAGCAGTAATCAAAGAGGTAGGAATGGCGACTAAAACAATGAGTGAATTCCGATAACTGCGTAAAAATAGCAACATAACAATTGACACCAATATCACCGCAAGAATTAAATCGTGCACCACCGACTTAACGGCAGCAATGGTGCTATCGGTTGAATCATTGGCAACAATAAATTTCACACCGGCTTCTTTGTTTTGTTCTTCAATGGCTGCCAATTTTTTGCGCACCAGCTCCGAAACATCCACGGCATTGGCATCGCCTTGTTTTTTAAGCAAGAGTCCAATTCCATTTTCGCCATTGTAGCGGCTTACCGATTTAATTTCTTTTACGCCACTAATTACACTGGCCACATCTTTAACGTAAACCGGGCTTCCGGGAAAAGGCATGGCAAGTTGTACATTCATAATATCATCAACCGAAGCAAATTTGCCAGTTAAGCGAACGGAGTTGCTTACTTTATCCGATTGTACTTTTCCGGCCGGTAAGTCGAGTCCCGAACGGTTAATTGCTTCTACCACTTGTAACAACGAAATTTTGTAAAGCTTCAGTTTATCTTGGTCAACCTTCACCTGTATTTCCCGTTCTTCGCCACCCAGCATCGTAATTTCGGCTACTCCCTTTAGCTGTTGAATTTGAGGAAGAAAATCGTCCTGCATTTTCTGATAGAATTCGGTATCGGGCAGCTTGCTGGTTGCGCTGATGGAGATAATGGGTAAATCGTTGGGCGAAACTTTGCTCATTACCGGGCTCAGAATATTGGCTGGCAAATCGGTTTTGATATTATCGATATACCGCTGGGCATCCTGCATGGCATTTTCCACATTGGTGCCGTATTTCAGGTTGGCAATAATAACCGATGCGTTGGGCATCGACTTGGTTTCGATATAATCAACCCCTTCGAGGTTCGATAAAGCATCTTCAATTTTTCGCGAAACCGATGTTTCCACTTCCTGCGGTTCGGCTCCCGGATAAATTGTTTTTATTACCACCACAGGTTGGTTAAAATCGGGCAATAATTCATAACTAAGGTTTTTATATCCGATAATTCCCATAAGCGCAAATACGCTGAAAAGCACAATTATAAGGGATGGTCGTTTTATTGAAATTTCTGTAATATTCATAATTCAGCTTATTTAAGGGTGACTTTTGCTCCGTCAAAAAGATTGATAAATCCGTTGATAACAAATTGGTCACCTTCAGCTAATCCTTGCGAAACAACCACTCTGTTTTCCACCCTTTCAGAAATGGCAATGTTTTGTAACACGGCAATTCCGTTTCTAAGCACATAAACCTGTGGTTGAATAGTTGTTCCAACCATTGCCGATGCCGGAATAATAATTCGATTTGTAGTGTTTCCACTTTTTACGGTCATTTTTCCAAACATCCCCGATTTAATTTTTACATCATCGGTGTTTTTCAGGGCCAACTGAATTGGGTAACTGTTTCCCATATTGGCTTTGCTCCCAATTAGAATTACTTCTCCGTTTAGCGAAAGTTCAGGATAAATATCGGCCGAAACCGAACAAATTTGTCCCTCCTTAAATTGTGAAATATTGCTTTCGGATACGTTTACAGTAAATCTAAGATGAGAGATATCGGTGATTTGAAGCAGCGGCATTCCCGGAGCAGCAAAAGCGCCTTCTTCGGTGAATTTTGCAGTTACAATACCGTTGAATGGTGCGCGAATGGTGGTTTTGCTAATTTGTTCAAGCAGTGTTGCTTTTTGCACTTTTGCCGTTTTCAAGCCCAGTTCTACTTTCTCAAGTTGAATACGCTGAATAGCATCGGCATTTGCCAAAATTGTAAAACGCTTTACATCGGTTTCCAAACCTTCAATTTGTATTTGAATACTCTGTAATTGAAGTTTGAGGAGCGAATTATCCAATTGAATTAGTGTTTGTCCTTTTTTAACTGTACTGCCCAAATCGACCAACACAGTGTTTACTTTTCCTTGAAAATCAGCACTAATTTTGCTCTCCCTATTTGGTTCGAATGTGCCCGAATAGGTGTATTCATTTTCTGAATTTTCAATATTTACCTCCATTACCTGAACGCTAATGGGTTTTTCTTTATCGTATTGATAAACTCTTTTTTCAGTGACCTCTTTATTGCTTTTCAGTTTATAAACCGTAAAAGCAACGAGTGCAATAATTGCGACGATGTAAATTATTTTTTTCAACATGATTGTATTGTATTAATTTTTCGATGAAATGTTTCCAGTTAATTTTTTCAATTCCAAATCGGCTTTCAAATAGTCGATTATGGCCGACAGATTGCTCGTTTGTGTTTCGCGAACTGCATTATCGGCCAGCAAAACATCGGTGAGCGTAGCTGTTCCTTCTTTTTGCTGCAAAAGCATTTCGCTATAAACCGTATTGGCCAAATCGATTTGTTTTTGTGTATTTTCAATGGCTTGTTGGGTTACTATCCGAAGCCGAGTAGCGTTTTCAATTAGCATCTGATTTTGTGCGGTTACCAAATCAATTTGTAAGGTATTATTTTGAATTTCTAATTTTTTCTGGTTGATTTTACGTTGAGTTACCGTACCGTTAAAAAGTGGAACCGACAACTGTAAACCCACCAAACTGACGGGGTAAAAGTTGAGGAATTCATTGGGTTTCTCATCGTACCCGAATCCCGCTTGTCCATAACTTCCGTAGAACGAAACAGAGGGTAAACGCGAAAGCCTAAACGTTTTTAATTCGCTCGATAAAAGTTTGTTTTGCGAGAGTGTAATTTGTAAATCAAGCGGAGTTAAACTCGAATATTCAATAAGAGATTTGTTGCTGATATCGGGCTCAATTTGTAGGTTTTGCTGAATGGGAATACCCATCGAAAACTTTAGGGCATTCATTACCTGAGCAAAACTATTGGCTACCAGTTGGCGTTGCGTAAGAAGTTGTTCTTTTTGCAATTCAACTTTTGTAACATCGCTTTTCTTTATCATTTGTTGTGAATAAAGCAGTTGCAGGTTTTCAAGTAATTTACGGGTGTTCTCTAAATTTCCTTCGATAAATTGCTGTTGGTGAATCAAAATTTGAGCGTTGTAATACAGATTTGAGATTTCGAAAAACACTTGCTCTTCGGTTTTCTTATACTTAAGATCGTTTAACTCAGTTGCAATTTTTGTGGCTTCAATTGCGCCGAAAATCTGCGAATTGTATAAAGGCATGGCCAGTTGAATATTTGCGCCCATATTATGAGGCACACCCATTTGTACTTCCTTAAACATTCCTGTTGGGCCGCCAAAAGTCGCTTGTGGCATTAACTGGTAGGGCAAATCGATAAAATATTTATAATCGGCATTTAGGTTAATTTTGGGTATTAAGTTGGCTTTCGCCTCTTTTTGCTTTTCAGCACTAATTTCCATTGTATTTCTGCTCATTTGCAGGTTTTTGTTGTGCACCTGCGCCGTGTCGATACATTGTTCTAAGGTCCAATTTTGTGCATTTCCCGAAAAATAAATAGTTAGGCCAAGCATCATTAGGAACAATGTTCTAGCAGTGTGAACACTCACTAACTTAGTTGTTAAATTTTTTTTAGCTTTCATTTTATATTAATATTTTTAATGATTTTCATATTGCTGGTATTTATTTTTGAAGCAGTATTTTTATTGAATTCGAGAGTTGATTTCCTTTTTCCTGAAGGTTAAAAGCGTAGTTCGACATTTGCCATTGTTTTACAAATAATCGAAGAGATCCCATGACAACAAGTGACAAATGCTCCGCTTCAACATCGGTTCTGAGTTCGCCTTTTTCCTGTCCACTTTTAATAATACTCGTTAATGTGTTGGAGTTGTTGTTCATTATTTGCGACACTTTGGCCATCAAAATGGCTTCGTTTCTAAAAAGCTCTTCCGAAAATATCACCGCAACCAGCGATGGCGAAGCCGCAAATATTTTAAACTGTTTATGAAATATGTTACTTATTTTTGTCATCGCTTCTTCTTCTGTTTCCAGTTCAGCCTTAAAAAGGCGTTCGCTATTTTCTTTGAAGAAATTTAAGATGGCCACCAAAATTTGGGTTTTGTTTTCGTAATGTCGATAAATTGCCGATTCAGAAAAACCAATTTTTTTGGCCAAATTCTTAATCGTGAGTCCCTGAATTCCGCTTTCTGCAATTAGTTCGAGCGAAACATCAATAATTTCTTTTTGTCTGTCCGATAATTGGGCTATCATTTTCTAATTTTATTAAGTTAGTGAATGTTCACACCGCAAATATAGATTAATTATAAACACAGTTGTTCGATGAATCAGATTTTTTAATGTTTTTTTAATATGAAGCATAAGCCAAAGTGGCAATACTTACCTTGGTGCCTTCACATTGCAATAAGGCATTAGCACAGGCTTCGAGGGTGGATCCGGTGGTCACCACATCGTCGATTAGCAACACGTGTTTATGGGTAAAATATTTGGGTTCTTTAACTGCGAACAGCTCATTTACGTTTTCCCAACGTTCGTAACGGCCTTTTCGGGTTTGTGTTTCGCTGTAATATTTTCGCTGTAGGTTGTTTGTATTTAGTTCTTTGTGCAGTATTTGCGCCATTCCTTCGGCAATGGCCGTACTTTGGTTATAGCCTCTTTGTTTTTCTTTTTTAGGGTGAAGTGGCACCGGAACCAACACATCTATTTCGTCGAAATAGCTTACTTGATTAAGTTCTGCGGCAAATCGTTTTCCCAACTCAACGCCTATTTCGCGGTATCCTTTGTATTTTAGGTGGTGCAACAATTTTTGGTATTTGCTTCCTTTTTGAAAAATGAAGTACGAAGTTGCTTTTTCAATCGATGTGCGCCCCCAAAAGAGGTGTTCTACTGGATTATTACTGACCAAATGGTAATGGCTGCGTGGCAAGTGCAAATCGCAGCCTGCACACATAAAATGCTCTTGTTTTACTAAAGGAATTTCACAACACAAGCAAAGGTTGGGGTAAACCAATGATAAAAAATCGTTGAAAAACTCACTAATTTTAATCCACTTGTTTTGGTTCGGTGCTTTGTTTTTTGAATTCATAACCAATTGGTTGTATTGGTAAATATAAATCGAATTCAATTTACTGCTTTTTTAGCGAACAATCAATTGGTTATTTTAGCTGTACAGATAACCTCTATTTTTTGTAAAAAGTTTAAGTTTTTTCATCAATTTTAGTGGGTTACCACTTTTACGACTTTGGTTCCTTTTATCGAATTCATGCTTACAATCCAAATACCACGGTTCATTTCGAAGGTGCTGTCGGTGTTTATTTTAAACGACTTTACCATCGTTCCGTTTATTGAGAATACTTTAACTAGGGTATCGGAATAAATATTTGAAAGTAAAATTTGATTCCCTTTAACATGGAGTTTAGCCGGTAAATTTTGTTTTAATAGCTTGTAGCCAGTTTCATTATCATTGGCGATTAACGCTGTAATTGGGTCCCATTCGTCATTTCCTTTGGTGAATAGATAGGGCGTTATGGCTGTTCCATCGCTTAGTTTAGCTTCATTTAACAGTGTTGACCATTTGGCCCTACGGCTGCTGTTGTCGCTGCCCGATATTTCGATACTATTAAATTCGCACATTCCGGCCGATTCGCCTCCCAACGAATTGACCCAGCCTATCGGGTCAATCAACGATTTTCCCTCGTAACCTAGTGCGTTTGAAGTTCCAATTGTGGTAGAGTAGAATACTACTTCGCTGGTGGTGGCTTGCCATGGCCGTCCAAAATAACCCGGTTTCGATTTATATTCCGATGCCGACTCGATGCCTGGTTCAGCTGATTCGATATGGCATTGGTACATCAAAAAGCCGCGACTATTGTTTTGTTGTGCTGCGGTAATGTACGAACGGTCGTTGCTGTCGTCGCTGGTGTTCATTATCAAACTCGATTTATAAAAAACGGCCGTCATTCCGCCAAACAAGTAATCAACAGCACCCATCATAGCCCCTTTGTAAACCACAACGCGAGCGCCTTCGGCACCATAAAATGAATCTTGTCGGCCAACAACTCGACAATCGTTTAGAATCACTTTATCGCCTTGTTTTGTAATTGCTAAGGCAGCTGCTCGTTCAACAAAATTTCTTTGCTGTACATTGGTGTTCCCATAGTTGGTTGGGCGTGTGCCTTTGCTGCCCGACTCCCATGTTAAAACAACATCATTGCTTTCTTTTTGTGAAATGTACTGGTTGAAAGAGTTTTCGAAAATTATGTTTTCGGCAATAAATCCCTTTGCATTGATTACTACCGTTGCATTCCAGTAGGAATCATTGTTTGTACCTGCACCGGTGTTTTGGTAAGTGCTGGAGCCATTTTCGCGGTTTACCCGCAATACTTCGGCATCCCATTTTTGGTTGTTTTTCATGCTGTAATAATTGTACCCATGTCCGTAGTACGATGTTATTCGAACGGCATTTTCATCAATATCGACACCTTGGTTTTTAAGGCCAATGCCAGGCACAGCAGCTGCATTTTTCAGTGTTATGTTGTTTTCATTAACAAGCAACATCTCTTCATAATTTCCCGGGTCAATCATTATGGTAACACGCTCGTTGTTGTTTCGAACCATTTTACTTATGGCGTTTAGCGCATCGTTTACACTTGGGTAGGTTTTATTTTTTCCCACTTCGATAAGTGCCAAATATTGAATGGAGTTATCAATTGAAATTTCAGTGATGTATGTACTGCTTGCTTTATCGCCAATGGTGATGGTAATATACCCGGCTTTTGTTCCGGTATAAGTATAGTAAGCATACTCGTTTGTGCTGGTGCTTTTACTTTCGGTAAAGAATGGTTCACTGTCTTCAATGGTAAAACTGGCTGTGTAATAATAAGAAACTTCTATTTTGTCGCCCTGATTAACAGGCACCTGAATTGTGGCGCCCGGCTTTGCAACCAAGTGCCCTTTAGCCATTTCGTTGCTTACCTGCTTGGTAAAATGTAAACCATTGTATGCACTTGTACCGTCGGCGATTTCTTTGTCGTCGAAAGTCCAAGTGTTGATGTTTTCAAACGATAGTTTTTTCGAAGTAGCAGTATTATCAATGTTGAGGTTTGAGGTCAATCCCATTTTAACGGCAAATTCGTCGAGCCTTTCATATTCAACATTATAGGAGCCGTTGCGGAGCGCTATTTCTTCAATCTCGTCGAATTGATATTGATACCCATCGTTATTGTTTATGAAAGTAAGTTTCAGCTTTTGAAGTTGTTCTGTATTTAAACCTTCGGCCAAAATACTTACTGTATAAAGAACTTTTGCTTCAAACTGAATGTCGGCATTGGTATCGATGGCCTCAATGCTAATGGTATTTTCCGAAATATAATAATCGTTCACACCTTGTGCCGAAATGGTATATTCGCAATTGGCTTCAAGTTGAACCGAGTAAGTTGCTGTTTCATAATTAATAACAGGGCTGGGCTTGAATATTTTATGTTGGTTTATATCGGCTGAATAATCAAGTTTCAAATTAATAATTTGCTCGTTAAGCCCGCTTATTGAACCACTAAGCGTAAACAGTTCAACTTTTAGAATCGTAATATCAAATTGCAATGTTTTATTTAAAACCGCAACAGTGCTTTCACTTGAAACAATGTAGCCGTTCGCATTTATCAAACTAATTTCATATGTGTTTTCAATGGGGATTTCAATGCTGTAATTGTTGTTCTCTTGGGGCGTGGTTTGCCAGGTTTTTCCGGCTTCGTTTTTAAATTGAATTGAATAATTTTCGGGGATATCAGTGGCATTTTCGCGATTGATTGTTCCGCTTACTGTTGCATACGAAGCACTTTTTCGATAAACACGGTAGTAACTGGGTTTTCCCTGCTTGTCAAAAACGCGGAACTCACCGGCTTGTTTGGCAACAAAAATTAGCTCGGTCAAATCAGTTCCTACTTCAATTTCGTCGCTTTGTAGTTCGGGTACTTCTTGATTTTGAAAAACAATATTTCCGCCTGCGTCGGTTTTGGTAAACAGGGTTATTATGTCGTTTTCGTTTAATGTAAAGCTCAGGTAACGGCTTGCATTGGCAGCTGAGTTGACATAAATGCGTCCGCTATAGTCTTTTGCTCCTGAGATATTTTCGTCGTAACGTGTAATTGCGGTATTGCTTGTGCGCAGGCGGTCGTTCCCGCCACCAGTCCAGCTAAGTATTCCCGAAGTAAAGGAGGGTAGTGTATTGCCGCTGCTTCCGAGTGTAATCGATTCGGGATACCAGTTATTAATGATGTCAACTGTTAGGCAATTGTTATAGTTGTTTTCGTCGAGTTGTTCAGCACCAAAGTCCCACACATCGATTTTAGGTTTTTCGTTTTGCCCCCAAGCAATAACTTGTACCGATAATGTAAGTGCTAAACTTATAATCAAAATAATTGCCGAGTTAGTGGTCTGATTTTTCATAATCGAAAGTTTTTTGAAAGTTCTATTTAATTCCTATTCTTTAGCAGCATTCAGTTTCAAATATACAAAATATATGCGCTGGAATAATTTTGATTAGATTTTTTGAGTACTGTTTAATCAGCGTTTTATGATTTTATCGTCTGCTTATTAAGCATATTCACAACAGAATGAAGCACATAATTTCTAATGGTTTTACACAATTCTATATTACTTGTTGAATGAATTTTATGTGTTTTGTGGAGTTCAATTTTATTCCTTGAAATATTTTTTGTAATTTTATTCATGTCTTGAATAATATATTTGCACATCAGCAGATGATTTAATAAGCAGTCTTCCTGTAAGTTACAATTCAGTGAGTCTGGTTGTTCCAAAACAAAATTCAACACAACAGAGAGCTATTAATTTGAAAATATAAACGCATGAAAAATTTATTCAATTTTGAACAACTTAAAAATCAGTTGCTTCCAAGTGTGAGGTCATTTCTATTCATTATCGTTTTGTTGTTCAATGCTTTGGGTATTGTGGCTGTTCATGCCTCAACATTTGAAGCCGGTAATTTATCGAAAAACGAAAATGCTTTTGAGACTGATTCTCTTCTTGCTTTTCCTGAAGCCGATGGCTGGGGACGTTATACAAGCGGAGGTCGTGGGGGAGCAGTTATTTATGTTACTAACCTGAACGATAGCGGCGAAGGTAGCTTGCGCGAAGCCGTTTTGGCATCGGGCGCACGCACTGTTCTGTTTAAAGTATCGGGAACCATTGAACTTAATTCTACCTTGCAAATTAAAAACGATAGCATCACCATTGCTGGCCAGTCGGCTCCCGGCGACGGAATAACCATAAAAGGTTCTCCCACCAGAATTGACGCCAATAATGTAATTGTTCGCTATTTGCGATTCCGGATGGGCGATTTTACCGAAGACGATGCCTTTAAGGGCAACGAAAAGAAAAATATAATGATCGATCATTGTACAATGAGCTGGGGCGTTGACGAAGCTGCTTCGTTTTATCGGAACGAATTCTTTACTATGCAGAATTGTATTATCTCCGAAAGCCTTTTTCGTTCCTTACATGTTAAAGGCGATCACGGATACGGTGGAATATGGGGAGGCAATAAAGCGTCTTTTATTCGCAACCTAATTGCGCATCATACCAGTAGAACACCCCGTTTCAATGGGGCAAGGTATTCGCCTTTTATGGATGATAAAACCGATTTCAGAAATAATGTAATTTATAACTGGGGTTTTAATAACGTTTATGGTGGAGAGCCTCACGAGAATACAGGAACAAAAGCCAATATCAACATTGTGAACAACTATTACAAACCAGGTCCGGCAACCAATACAGGACCAATTTCGTACAGGGTGCTTGAGCCCAGCGCGCAAGGAAAATACGGTTATAGCTTGTTTTATGTAAATGGTAATGAAGTGTATGGCAAACCCGAAATTTTGGAAGATAACTGGGAACTGGGAGTTCAAAGCGTTACAGAAAATGCCAAGGAACAATTGCGGGTCGATGTTCCTTTTGATCATCAAATATTTGAAACCCTAACGGCCAGCGAAGCTTATGACTTTGTTTTGTCCAATGCAGGTGTTCGGATTCCTAAACTCGATATTCATGAAACCAGGGTAATTAAAGAAACCCGTGAAGGAAATGCTGCTTATGGAGGACAGTACAAAGGAGCCAAAACCGGAATTATCGATACTCCTGGTGATGTTGGAGGTTGGCCGTTTCTTTTTTCGGCCACAGCTCCTGTCGATTCCGATAGCGATGGTATGCCCGATGAATGGGAAATCGGTGTTGGACTTGATCCCAACGACCCCAGTGACCGTAATGGTGACTTATATGGGGAAGGTTATACTAATCTCGAGTATTATTTAAATAGCATTGAAGCGGGTTCGTATTTTGTTATACCACCAACACAACTCGTTGCCGAATTGACCCATGTTGTAGAAATTACTGTTAGATGGATTGATAACTCCGAAACCGAAGACGGATATTATATAGAACGAATGACTAATGGCAATTTTGAAGTTATTGATACCCTGGCTGCCAATACAAGTGTTTATATCGATAAAAATGTGGCTGATCACACCGAATATACTTATCGGGTTGTAGCTTTTGAAAAGAATGAAAAATCGGTTTATTCCAATACTGGAACTGTTACTTCATATTCCGAAACCGCAGTTCCGATGCCCGTAATTTTATTATACCCCGACAACAATGCCATCAAAATTAGTAACAATACTTTGCTAAGCTGGAGCCCATCATTGGGAGCCGAATCGTATAATTTATACTTTGGCGAAGAGCAGTCGCCCGCTTTATTGGTCAACCTTAGCGAAAATAATTACCGGCCAACATTTTTACCGAATAAAACATACTATTGGCGTGTTGAGGCGGTTAATAAAAATGGAAAAACCAACGAGGATAATTCTCGTTCTTTTTCGATTAGGGAACAACTTGAACCCCAAATGGTTGGGCATTGGACCCTTGATGTTTTTTCCGACTTGACCGATAGTTCTCCTTTCGAAAGTAAGACACTCTCTATTGGTATTAAAGAAGATGCAACGGTTAACGATTCCCCAGTGAATCAGGCCATCGTTTTTAACGGTTCTAGCCAGTATATTTATGTTCCGCACAGTTACCAGTTCGATTTCGATACCAATAGTTTTACCCTCGCTTTTTGGTTGAAAAGCAATACAATTTCGATGTATAGCAATAAAATTCTACCTTATATTTTTAAGGGATACCTCGATGGGGATCCTAACGCTCATTTTTTTCGCAAACACTGGGAAATGTATAGCGATCCTTTATCCGATCAATTTGTTTTTAAGCTCGACGATGGTCAAAACAGTTCTTCGATTGTAACGCCCATTGAGCCCTTTTTTACTATGGAATGGGTTCATGTAGTTGCCACACGAGATGTAGAAAACCACAAAATTACACTGTATGCCAATGGTCAGCTTATTGCCGAGGAAACTGATAATACGGGCGATTTATCTCAAGATCGGAACTTGTATTTTGCTTATAGACCCGACGATAAAACGTATTTAAGGGGTTCGCTCGACGATATTCGGCTTTATAATTATGCACTTTCGCAAGCCGAGATCGATGACTTTTTAAATGTGAATGGCCTTTCGGAACAATTGACCGGTAACAGTCAATTACGATTGTTTCCAAACCCAGCCAACCATAAGTTTTCAATTCAACTTCCCGAACGTTTAAATAACGATGCCACCATCAATATAATCAACACTCAAGGACAAAAACTGATGAGTTATGTACTTAAGTCGGGCAGTTATACTGCTCAAATTGAGTTAGAAGCAAAAGATTTGGCCCAAGGAACTTATATTGTGCAGTTGCTTAGCGATCAAAAATTATACACTTCAAAACTGATGATTGTTAGATAGTTGTTTCGATTATTCCGATCCTATTACTTTGAATAATTCTTTAAAGCAGTAGGACTCACTATTTGGTAAGTTTTTCTCTGAATAAAATTCATTGAGAAAGGCGTTAGATCCCGACCATATTGTTTGCATCATGCCGCAGTAACGGTTTTTCATTTCATTGGTGGCATTTTTACGAAAGTGAAGCATGTCGTTAGCTTGCACTATGGCAAGATCGGCATTCTTCCATACACAGGTAATAACGGAAAAACCTTTCATGGCAAAGTAAACAGGTGTTTGATCGGCGCGTTCGTAATGCCAGTCGCAAATCATCACATCTTTCGAAATTAAATCGATGGCAGGGTGGGTGTTGTTTGTACTCGCTTCCCATTCGCCTATGCCGGTAATTTTACCATCGATTAATCGATCGCCCCAAATCCAAAGTTGGCGACCTTTAAGCGACAGGTGGTTTTGAATTTTGTTTACTTCTCCGGCGAAAAGTTCAGCCCTATCCCTACCACCACAACGTGGGCATTTATCGTCGCCAATGTAGAAAACCTCATCCATACCTGCATGAAAAGCATCGGCTTCGAAAACTGTACAAATTTCGTCCACCAAGGCAAAAATAATTTTGTGCAAATTGGGATGCAGCGGACAATAGCTTTTGCAATAAAGGCCATCGGCATTGGGCCATTCGTATTTTTTGGGCATTTTTACCCATGGAGTTTCGTCAAATTGTGGATATACCTGTAAAAGCTTGCCCGTACCTTCGGCCCACGATTGGTGTCCCAACAGGTTAATTTGTGGAATTAGTTTTATGCTGTTTTGTTGACAACATTTAACCAACTTTTTTACATCACTTTCTGATAAACCATAGTTGTTGCCCAGCTCGGGATAACTTTTAAACTGGTAATTATAATCGATGCGCAGCACCAAGGTGTTAACCCCGCGCGAAGCAAGTTCCGTATCGATAAATGTTACAAAACGATCGACATCGTTTGAGCCAGGAGCTTCAATACAAAACCCTCGGGTAGGGAGTTGATTTTGTGCATTAATAGAATAAATTGCTCCAACTATGAATGTAAATACGATAATTGTTTTTTTTATCATCCTCACTAATTTAAGGTTTATAGTTTTAATCTAATTTTGATTTTTGAAAGAAGTGCTGCAAATCCAACCATGGCCAATGTCCAAATTATTGATCCTCCAACGGCGAGAAGTTGACTGGTGTCTTGTTTATAGAAGAACAGAGGTAAACCCATTCCCCAAATCAAATAATAGATTACATAGGGAGCTAAGTATGTGGTTAAGGAATTTTGCCCAGCAACTTTAAACACTGTGGCCCATTTTACCCTTCCTTTAATGTCAACAACAAAATACAATAACACAAATATAAACATACTAATCCCGTTGCATATCATTGCCCAGCTGGGTGTTCCATTAAGTTTTGAAATAATAAACCATTTTCGAAGAAAGAAACCTACGGCGAGTGAAAAAAGTGCTAACAATAAAACGAATCCGCCCTTTTTCATCGGGCTCAAGGAACGCTGTTTAAAAATTAAACTAACTACCAATCCTGCTAAAACAATTGAAGGCACATTGCCATTGATAATTACGCCTAAAATGGGATTTATAAAATCGAGAAAGTTCAGTAATCCCAAAGATGAAAGGATGTTTAAAATAACAAAAAAGAACCACAACAATATCGTAATAACTAATCGTTCTCCAATAAACAACCCAATCGTTGCTGCTACCAAGTAACCCCATCCAATTAAGCCAAGTATTCCCCACCAACCAATTTCGAACCAACTAACATTTCCGGTTTCACCTGCTTTAAAAACAAAAGCTAAAGCAAGTAATCCAAGTATTCCAAGTATTTTCAAGCCAATAAAAAATTTATTTAAGCGTTCGTTGTTGGGATATTTGTTCCAGATCAGAAAAACAGAAACATACATGAGTATGGCCCACAAAGATTGGCTAATACCACTTAGTTCTGAATTTAATCGTTCTGAATTTAGCATTAGAACTCCGATAAGGAGTAAGCTGAGGGTACGCATAACGATGTGACCGAAAATCTGAGCTTTACTTTGTCCCTTTTTCCTTCGCGATTGAATAGCATAAGGTATTGATATACCAACCATGAACAAAAATCCCGGAAAAACCCAGTCGGCCAGCCCCATTCCATCAAAATTGGCTTTAGTATGTATTAGCCATTCGGGAACGCCGGGTTCAAAAAGGTCGTTTACAAACAACATTAAAAACAAAGTAAGACCTCGCATGATGTCAATGGAAAGAATACGATTTGGTTTTTGTACGGCCAGAGTCATGATTTTTTTAAGTTCGAATATAAGCTTTAATTTTCAAAAACATTAGCGTTTTTATCGCTTTCTATCTCCCCCATTGTTTGAGCGCAGCGGAAACGAGGGGGGAGAAAGGTTCTCGTCTGTAACGAGACTATAGCAACAAACCTGCACTGCACTTGGCCAAAGTTGTTCTCTTTAAAAGCAAAAAAATCATCAGAAAACTCCATCATCCACCACCAACATGCAGTACATTTTTTAACGTTTACAGTTACTGAATGGATAGACGTATTCACCCGGGCAAACTACAAAATTGAGATTGCCAATGCTCTTGAATATTGCCAAAAGAACAAAGAACTAAGGTTGTTTGCCTATTGCTTAATTACCAATTATTTGCACTTGGTTTGCCCAACCGACGAGCCATACACATTGAGTGAATTTGTACACGAAAATCAAGTAAGGGCAATGATTGTTGAAAAAGCCGAAGATTATCTTTTCAGTTCTGCGAAAAACTTCCTCCCCCTTGTTTGAGCGCAGCGGAAACGAGGGGGTTGAAAGGTTCTCGTCTGTGACGAGACTATAGCAACAAACCTGCACTGCACTTGGCTAAAGTTGCTATCATTAAAAACAAAAATGTCATCAGAAAACTACATCATCTACGACCAACATGCAGTACATTTTTTAACGTTTACAGTTCCTGAATGATTGCATCATCCAATAACAATGTGTTGTTACAAACGGCTATTGTTAAACCCCTCGTTGCGCTAAAGCTAAACGAGGGGGAGTTAGGTGTAACGTTTTAACAATTCAGGCTGGTGCGCGATTGTATCGCTTACCAACAAAGAATAGTACCTTATAATCTGTTAACTGAATACTTCTTTTTTCTCCAGAAGAGAAATATTGGATTGGCAAAATGAATTAAAAAACAAATTGCTAAATTTGACCTGAAATTGGAGGTAGTTGGAATTGTTAACTTGCTGAATTTTAGTGCTCATGTTTTATGTTAGTCTGAATTGGAGAAAATGAAAATAATAACAAAATATGGCTTACTAATACAACTAATTTTGTGTTTTGTAATCGCAATTATTGATGCCAATGCACAAACATTGGATAGCATTACTTTTCAAAAAGATAGTTCCTATGTGAATCAAGATAGCTTACATATTACATTTGAAAATGTTGATATGATAATTAATTCCGGGAAAAACTATTTGGGTAAACCTTATCGCTACAAAATGCCCGATGGTAAAATTTTAGACTGTTCGGGTTTTGTTTATTATATACTACATGCATACAGCGGGTTCGATTTTCCCCGAACCTCTGCTTCTCTTGCAAGTGTTTCTAAACAGGTGAGCTTTTCAGAAATTAATAAAGGTGACCTGATGTTTTTTAAGGGGAGAAATATCAATAGTGAAAAAGTAGGCCATGTTTCTATGGTTACTTCTGTTGATGGTGATATAATTGAGATGATGCACAGTTGTAGAAGAGGCATAGTTTTGGAAAAATACAATAGCAACAGATATTATACATCTAGATTTATGTTCGCTGGACGATTGCCTCAAGTAGCTTTGATGCAGTCTTTAACGGTTGATTTAAAAGAGAATTTACCTGATTCAAAAGAAGTAATTCTCGATTCAATAAAAATCAATATTGAGGAAAATGACACTATTGTAAATGATGATTCAATAAATATTGATACCGTTTGTGTTGAGCCCAAGTCAGTTAAAATAATTGGGGTAGGAGACATAATGTTAGGGACAAACTTTCCCGACAGCAGTTATTTACCACCTAATGACGGGAAATATATTTTACATCCTGTGAAAGAGATAATTAGTAAAGGTGATGTGTCGTTTGCTAATTTGGAAGGGGTATTATTAAGCGGCGAAGGGACTGTGAAAAAATGTTCTGACCCAAAAGTATGTTATGCCTTTAAAATGCCTGATCACTATGTTGATTATTTGGTTGAAGCAGGATTTAATTTGTTGAGTGTTGCCAATAATCATATACGAGATTTTGGAAGTACGGGTACTGCTAATACAATCAGAATTTTAAAAGAGGCAGGAATCCCTCATGCCGGTTTGGAAGAAATTCCGTACACAACTTTTGAAAAAGATGGAATTACTTATGGTTTTGCTGCTTTTGCTCCTAATTCCGGTACCATAAGAATCAATGATTATGCAAATGCAAGAAAAATAATTTCTCATTTAGATACCATTAGTGATATCGTAATAGTTTCTTTTCATGGTGGTGCTGAAGGTGCTACCAAGAATCATATCACACGCGAAAAAGAGATGTTTTTAGGCGAGAATCGGGGAAATCCTTATGAATTTGCACGGATGGCTATTGACGCTGGTGCAGATGTTATTTTTGGGCATGGACCTCATGTTACTAGGGCTGTTGACCTATACAAAGATAGGTTCATAGCTTATAGTTTAGGTAATTTTGCTACCTATGGTCGATTTAATCTTTCTGGTATTTCTGGTATTAGCCCAATCATAGAGTTAGATTTAGATACCAATGGCAAATTTATAAAAGGCAAAATTTATTCTACTAAACAAATTGGTGAAGGAGGACCAGTTATTGATCATAACGATGGTGTGTTGAAAGAAATAATTAAACTGACGAAAGTTGATATACCTGAGTGCAATTTGATCATCAACAGCGATGGTAGTATTTCTAAAAGAGTTGAATCAACTATACACTAATTTATTAGCCAAGAGGCTGTGTTGTCAATCAATTTTATCGAATAATTTCAAAACCAAGAGATATGCTAGCAAAAACTCAAGTAATGTGCGTTAGCATGCGGGGTTTGTTTGTCTAAAGTTTAGTTGAACCCATAATACCAAAAGCGGGTAGGGCGGTTTGTATTAATGGAAACGAAAACTATTACTATCTTGTTGGTCTGTCCAATATACTCTCTACCTCCCCCTTGTTTGAGCGCAGCGGAAACGAGGGGGTTGAAAGGTTCTCGTCTGTGACGAAACTATAGCAACAAATCTGCACTGCACTTGGCCAAAGTTGTTCTCTTTAAAAGCAAAAAAGTCATCAGAAAACTACATCATCCACCACCAACATGCAGTACATTTTTTAACGTTTACAGTTATTGAATGATTGCGTCATCCAATAACAATGTGTCGTTACAAACGACTATTGTTAAACCCCTCGTTGCGCTAAGCTAAACGAGGGGGAGTTAGGTATAAAATACTGTTCAATAAACCAATTTTTTTGAATTATAGTATCATTGTCATTATTGAATGAGGCAAGCTTTCTAAATCGGTGGCTTTGTTACCTAAAATGAGTTTATAATTGAAGGTTTCGTCCGACTTGTTTAGCACAATTACGGCAATCGATCCATCGGGGTTCATAAAAGCAGTGGTTTGTAAATTGAAACGGCTCGATGAAGCCGCAATGCGTTTTGCTCCTGCTTTTATAAATTTTGAGAAATGACCGATGTAATAATAGCTATTGGTAAATATTAACTCGCATGTTTGGGTGTTTGCATGAATAGGAGCAAAGCAGAAATTACCTGCGTGGTTTGGTCCGCCGGTTTCGTCAAGCAATATGTTCCAGTCGGTCCAGGCTACTGTGCCATTGTTAAAGTCATTTAACATGGAGTAGCCGTAACGCTCGCCCAAAGCCCAATCGTAAACCCTATCAAAGTCAAAATCTTCGACACAACCTTCAGTAAAAATGAGTTTTGTATCGGGAAAAGCCTGACTCACCAGTTTCAGATTATCAAATTGCATATCGCCACCAGTCCAAGTTTCGTACCAGTGAAAGCCAATTCCCCACACATATTTGGCCGCATCGGGGTCGCTTAAGATGGTTGACGCGCGTTGGTACATTTGGTCGCGGTTATGATCCCAAGCAATCAGGTTTTTATCAGCCATATCGTTTTTATGTAAGGTGGGTCCCAGGTATTTTTTGATAAAATCGCGTTCTTCCTCGGCCGTATAAACGCACGATTCCCAAATTTGTACCGCCATGGGTTCATTTTGTACCGAAAGACCCCAAATGGGCATATTTAATTTTTCGTATTCCTGTATAAATTTTATGTAATGATTGGCCCACGACTGTTTAAATTGTTCTAACAAAGTGCCTCCTTTAAGTGAGTTATTGTTGGTTTTCATCCATGCTGGTGGGCTCCATGGGCTCACAAACATTGGAAGTTCGCCTCCGGCTGCTTCGATTGCTTTTTTGATAAGTGGGATTTTGTATTTTTTATCGTGATCGATATTGAATGTTTTGAGCAGCGAATCGTTTTCCTCGATATAGGTATAAGTACCACTCGAAAAATCACAACTGGCAATGTTGGTGCGCGAAAAATTGTAGCCTATACCTTTTTCATTATCGTAATAGGCGTTTAGTAATTGTTGTTGTTTGTTTTCAGGCAATTTGAAGAAAGTTTCGGCTGCTGCATCGGTAAGTGAACTGCCAATACCCACCATGGTTTGAAATTTTGCTTTTGGATCTATCAGAACAAAAGCTTGTGTTTCGAGTGCTTGCCCATACTCTTTAAACTGAACCGTTTCGGTTTCGCTCAAACGCAATTCGGTGTCGCGAGCAGTGATGTAAACTTTTGCGTTTTGTACTTCAATTATATCTTGAATTTGAACCTCGGGTTGCCCGGTTTGCTTGTTGGTGCAAGCAAAAGCCATTGATGTTAATAGCAATAAATAGAAAACTCTCTTCTTCATTGTTTTGTGTTTTATAGTTGAATATTATTTCAATTTCAATTTTTTAATTTTAAAATAAATGTGCCAATTGCACCACTATTTAAGGTTGTGGAGGTGTGTTTTTTTTCAATCGACAAATCGAAAGTTTGCGTTTGTTTTGAACTGTTGGTAACAATTAAAACAATGCTTCCATCAAGGTTTTGAAATGCAACGTTGTCGAGATTATTAGGAATATTTGAATTAATGCGAATAGCTCCGGGGCGGACAAACTTTGCGGCATGAGCAATGGTGTAATATGCCGGGTTGCGTGTTATCTGGTTTCCGTCAATGGTTATTGCCCCTAAGCAGCGGGTACAACCTCCGGGTGTGTGTGGGTCTTGCTTTGGGTCGGCTGCTAGGTTCCATTCCAGCATATTGCGACACCAATTACGGATTGCCCCAATGGTTAATTGACGGGTATGCCAAAGTATATCTTCTTTTAGGTTACCAGGTGAACCAACCCATTGTTCAGTAAAGTAAAGGTTTTTGGTGGGGTGTGCTTCGTGCACTTCCGAAAGTGTTTCGATTTTGCCACCATAAAGGTGAAAAGCCGAACCATCGATATATTGAGCCGCTTCAGGGTCGTCTAAAATGCTAATCGGATAATCGGGTCGGTCAGCATTATGATCGTATATTATAATTTTAGTATCGATATTTTCTTTTTTAAATAATGGGCCTAAGCTTCTTTTAATAAACTCAGCCTGATCTTCGGCTAACATCAATAAACTTGGATTATTACCCGGGTGCAGTGGTTCATTTTGAACCGTTATCGCATCAATACGAATACCTTCGGCAGCCATTTCTTTAATATACTTTACAAAATACAGCGCATAAGCATCGTAATACTCAGGTTTAAGACTACCTCCTTTTGAATTATTATTGGTTTTCATCCAAGTTGGAGGCGACCAAGGCGATCCCATAATTAACATTTCGGGGAATATTTCAAGAATTTCTTTTAAAACAGGAATCAGGTGAACTTTTTCGACATCGATACTAAATTTTTCCATGTTCACATCGCTTTGTCCATGGAGTAGGTCGTTGTAGCTGAAAACGCTGTCGCTCAAGTCGGATGCTCCTATGCTAATGCGGAGGTAACTTGTGCCAATATTGTTGTTATTGGTAGCAAACATTTCGTTTAAAATACTGTTACGTTTATCTGTATCCATTTCATTTAAAAGCCGCGCACTTCCGCCAGTTAGACAAAATCCAAAACCATCGATACTTTGAAAAGTTTGGGTTGGATCAATTTCGATGGCTACATTTTCCAATTGATTATTGCCAAAAATTAGTTCTTTGTTTTGTTGTTCAAAAAATATATTGTTTGCTGGGTCACTTAGCCAAAAATCAACATCGCTTTCCTTTTCTTTTCCGGTTTGTGATGAACACGAAATAAGTGGATAGGCACTAAAAAACACCAATATCACTAAAGAAAGTTTGTAAAGCTTGAAGTTTTTATTTTGAAGCAACTTGTTCATATCGAATAATTTAAAAATGAGAGTAAGTTGGGACAGTTCTAAAATTTAAAACTGTCCCTAATAATGATTTATTAACTTACTACTAAAAATCTATTTAGTCTATTATTCCCAACCGGGATTTTGTTCCCAACCAGTTTTGGTAATTTCGCCTTTAGGAATTGGATACCAATTCATGTGTTCAGCAAATTTTCTATTTTCTAAATCGTTTATGGCATAACTTAAGTCAGAATCGGTTTTTGTGATAATGACTCTTTTAACGGTTTTGTTAAAATATTCTGTGCCTTTGTTCCATCGTTGAACATCCCAGTAACGTTGATCTTCAAAGGCTAGTTCGAGCATGCGTTCGCGTTCAATTTGCTCTTGGTTGAGTTGCGATTCCGATAGTTGTGGCAAGCTTACCCGGGCACGTACCATATTAACCGCATCGAGTGCTGTTAGTCCATAAGCATTTGGATCAGCATTTGGACCGTAAGCATTGAGCATGGCTTCGGCATAACTCAATAAAACGTCGGCATAACGAAAATAACACCAGGTATGATCGGCCGAAGTACCATTTACCAGGTCGATGGCTGTGTTTACCCATTTACGCAAATAATAGCCTGTTTTAGTGGCATTTTGCTTTGGCAAGCCGTTGTTGCCGCCAATAAAGGTCTCGATAGTGGTAGTCTTGAATTTGGTGCCGTTTGTAATAACCGTAGCGGCTAAACGAGGATCTCGGTTTGCGTATGGATTAGCGGTGTGTGTTGCATTATCCCAACTAAAGTTGCTTGAGCTGCCATCGTTGTTAATTACTTCGTATTGATCAACAAAGTTTTGGGTTGGCGTAAAGCTGTTTCCATTACTACCCACAAACGAAATTGGATATTGGTTATATTCAACCCAGTTCATTGAACCGTATCGACGGGTAAAAATAAATTCTTTTGATTTGGCATTGCTTGAACCGAAAAGACCTTCGTAAGTTGAATTAAGGCTGTATGTACCGAGTTGAATTACATCGTGTGCTGCTGCTGCCGCTTGTTCCCAATTGTATTGCGAACCGGCTGTTTTATAGCTTGGGCTGGCGGCATAGAGTAGGGTTTTGGCCTTAAGCGCTTTAATTGCACCGTAAGTGACTCGTCCGTCTTCGTACCACGAGTATTTTGATAAGTCGGAAGGAATTATTTTTGCAGCATTGTCGCAAAGTTGAACGATGTATTCAACACATTCGTTCAATGAGTTACGCTGTAAATTTTCCCATGAACTTGTTTCTTCGTATTCTAAAGCAGTTTCGATAATAGGTACACCTCCATATCGTTTTACTAATTCGAAGTAGAAAAAAGCTTTCAAAAACAATATTTCACCTTCCATGAACTTTACATTGTTCAAGGCTTTGAAGTAATTTGTTGAATCGGTTTCGGTTGAACCCGTTTTTATATATTCCAAATCGACTTGTCCTTTGTTAGCTAAGTAGCTATTAGCCTGATTAATGCCTTGGAAGTTATGTGACCAAACATCATCGGGATTAATAATTGAATTCCAGTTGCCTTTATTAAAAAATTGTGCTTGCGATCCTTCGCTTGTTGCTTCGGCCACATCGGTTGCTGCTTCGCGCCACACCTCGTTGAGGCCGTCGGGCAAAAAGCTGTAGGTAGCCCACACAACACCCTGTATCTGGTTGTATCGGGTGTACATATCGTCGACAGTTACGCCTGCCTCAACATTTTTTACGTCCAAAAATGTCTGTTCGCACGACCAAAGTGTAATGCTTACGACAAAAATTAGGATTATATATTTTACTTGTTTCATTATATTTAAATTGAGGTCGTTTAGAAATTAACTTTTAATCCAAGGCTAAGCGATTTCATTAATGGGTAACCACTTGAAAGCCTTTCGGCTTCGAGATCATCAATTTTATCCCAGGTGAACAGGTTTGTTCCATTGAAGTAAATTCGTACGTTTTCGATTTTTCCAATTTTTGTTGAATAGCCCAATTCAAGGCTACGGAGTTTGATAAAACTTCCATCACGTGCGTAGAAATCAGTATTAACCTGCGTATTAAAATTGAGTTGCGTTGATAAACGTGGGCTGGTAGCTGTTGAGGCGGTTTCAGGTGTCCATGCGTTTTCCGAAAAAGCAGTAATGTTATTATTGTTAACAAACGGATGCGTGTATTCAAAAGGTAGTATTACTGTTCTGTTTGTAACTCCCTGAAAAAAAGCATCGAGGTCGAATCTCTTGTATTTGAACCCAAGGTTAAACCCAAAAGTAAATTCGGGCATGTTATTGTAACCAAAAGGAACAAAATCGTAATCGTTAATCACCCCATCCTTGTTTTGGTCAATGTATTTTAAATCACCAGGTACCGGATTTCCAAACGATGAGGCCACAACGCCTTCTTTTACAAGTCCCTCGGCATTAAAGTCGTTGCCTTGATAAAAACCGTCGTTAACCAGTATTCTGTTCTGGTTAATACTGTAACCTTTCGAGTATAGCCAATCGTGTGGTTGTATAACTTCCGAAATCTTCAGTATTTTGTTTTGGGCAAACGAAGCCATTCCTTTAAAATAGTATTCAAAATCGCCCACATTATCGTTAAAACCAATTATGGCTTCAAAACCACTGTTTTGTACTTCTCCTGTATTTAAATTGGCAAGACGAAAGCCCGCGTAATTTGGAAATTGTGATGAGGCGTTTTCAAGTATTCCTGTTCTTTTTTCGGTAAAAAAATCGAGGTTGAGCGATAGTTTTCCCAGTAATTCGGCATCAACACCAATATTGGCAGTTGCTTTTTGTTCCCAGCGGAAATCGTGGTTTGGAATAGCACCTTCGCGGCGGCCCGAATACCAGGTATTACTGTTGGTAAAATTCCAACCACTGTGCGATGTTGACCATTGTTCGTACAAAAAGCGGTTGTTGCTGTTGGTATTGCCAGTTAGTCCTATCGATGTTCTTATTTTAAGAAAATTGAATGCCGGCTTATCTTTCATAAAATTTTCGTTGCTAACAATCCATCCTAAAGCGAGTGATGGGAATAAACCGTAACGTGACCCTTTTTCGAAATCGGCCGAACCAGTATAGCCTGCCGACAAGCTGGCAATGTAAGTTTTGGCATAGTCGTACGTGGCATTAAGTAACAAGCCTTGATTGCGGTTTTCGTAAATTAATCCATTGTGGGTAAGACTATTGCGTTTTGCTAACAAAGCTCCTGTAAAAGTGTGCTCACCAAAACGCTGATCGTAATTAAATCCAACTTGTGATGTTTGGCGATTCCAGTGGCTCACTTCTCCGTCGGAAATATTATCGCTAATTGAGCCTATTTCGGCATAACGGTATTTTCCTTCAGGATCGATAAGTGGAGAGTCGGTTTTATCTTTCAACAGTTCGTACGAAAGGTTGGTGAATGATTTGTTGGTGAAGCCAATGTATTGGTTACTGAATGAAATTCCACCCACCAGACTTAACCCTTTTACCAATTGATCTAGCTTTTGGTTAAAGCTAAAGTTGGTTTGAATGTTACGCGTATGGGCGTTATATACGCCACCCGTTTTTAATAACATCACGGGGTTAAAGTTGTAAATGGTATTGTTCCCCCACGAGCCATCGGGATTTTCGACCGAAAATGCTGCTGCAGGTATATCCATTAAATTTGAGAAAAGCTTAGATGCCGTAAACCCCGAAGGTGTGTTCTTGTCTTCGACTATACCTGAAATTTGTGCGCTTACCGATAAGGATTTAGTGATATCGACATCGACATTACCGCGCATATTAAAGCGGGTATATTCGGCATTTGTGCCAAAATCTTTACTCCGTTCGCTGGCATTTTTGTACATGCCTGTGAAGTTGGAATAATCCATGAGTACAAAGTAACGGGCATTTTCGCCTCCACCTCTAAACGATAAATTGTAATCTTGTATGTAAGAGTAGGGCTGAAGCACTTCGTCGTACCAATTGACGTCGGGATGGGCTGGGTCGCCCCCGTTTTTGTACAGTTCGGGGTTAGCATAACGAGCTGTTAACCCGTCGTTTTGGCGGGCCTGGTTGTATAATCGCGTATAATCGTAAGCATTCATCACGCTTGGTAGGTCGATAACACTTTGAACGCCGTAACGTCCATTGGCTATAATTTGTGTTTCGCCGTCGATGCCTCGTTTGGTTTTAATACTCAGCACGCCACTGCCGCCTTCCATTCCATAAATTGCCAGCGAAGCTGCGTCTTTTAAGAAAGTAACGGTTTCGATTTCGTGTGCCGAAAGAGAAGATATGGCGCTTAAATTTACTTGGTAACCATCTAGGTATATTAATAAGTTGTTGCCAGTAAGGTTCCAACTGCTTAAACCTCGACCAATTAAGTTTGGATTGTCGTAACCGGGTTCACCCGATCCGGTCATAACTGTTAATCCAGGTATTCGTCCTTGTAAGGTGTTTAACAAGTTTCCCGAAGTCATACGTTCCAGTTCTTCGCCGCGAATTGTGTAGGATGCGCTTGTGCTTCGCCAGGTTTTTTCGCTCATTAAACCATAGTCGATTACTTTCTCCTTAATGGTTTCATTGTTCGGATTATTGAGTTTTACTTGTTCCATTTCATTTCCATTTTGGGCATTTAAGGCTAAAGCGCCAAAAAATGGAACAAGCATCAATATATTTCTTATCTGTTTATTTCTCATTTTCTTATAATTATAAGTGATACGATTTAATTACCAGCCGGGGTTTTGACCATCCCAACCATCGCTACCACCCAAATAGTTGATACTGATTTCAGAATTTGGGAAAGGCAAGTAGTAATATTTCATTGGGAAAATGCGGTTCATGAACAACGAAATTTCCCATGATCGCAGCAGCTTTCCGCCAAGTCCGGCTTTTGCAGTTGTTTTAAACCCATGAAATTCTTTATTTAAGGTTTCGTGGGCTTTTACCCAACGCATCAGGTCGTTATATCGGTGGTTTTCAAAAGCCAGTTCAATAGTTCGTTCATTTTGTATGGCATTTCGGAATTCATCCTGTCCAAGCCCCGATTTTGCAGGCATTCCTGCTCGTTCGCGTATCGTATTTATGGCATTCAATGCTTCTCCGCCAGGACCTTCTGCTTCGTTTATTGCTTCGGCATAATTCAAATAGAATTCGGCCAAACGGAAAATAGGCCATATAATGTGGTTGATATCGGCATTTTCGATGCGGGCGGTAAATTTCATGGTTTCCATAGCAAAGCCCATCGATGCTTGGTCTTTCACATTCAATTTACCGTCAACAAAACCATCGCCGGCTTGGTAGTATTCGGCACTACCAACGCTTGAGTTATAGAATTTTCCATCGTAAACAATCGACTGATAAAAGCGAGGGTCAAGGTTTAGATCTTCGAGATAACCTGGTAAATCGTCGCCGGTTTCGTTTAAGTCGAGTTCCCATTTTGTTCCATCGCGTTTTTCGTACAATGTGGCGAACTCAACCGGTGTATGGTTCATAATTCCCCACGGATTTCCTGGCGAAATAACTTGTGAAAATATTTTCGATATATTAAAAAGCGTCCAAATTGATCCGTCGGCGCCCCAATCGTTATAGGCAATTTGAGTATTGGCCAAAATAATTTCGCGGTTGCCGTATACGTTCCAAACCGATTCGTAGTCGCCAATGGTTGTGTAAGTGTCGCCTGATGTTTCGGGTTTTCCTGTGTTGTATAGTGAAACGCCTGCAGCGGCTGCGTTATCTAAAACTGCTTTTGCGGCATCGGCAGCAAGTTTCCATCGGTTTTGGTCGTAATTGGGATAGCAGAGCACCGAGTCGCGCTCGTTATTAAAGCGAGCGTTGCCCATAGTACTTTTTAAGTTATCGGGGGTGTTGTACAATGGGCTTGCAGCATATAGCAAAACACGCGATTTAAGCGCCATTGCGGCCAATTGGTTAACACGGCCAAAATCGGCAGCTCCTCGTTGGTTAGGAAGCAGGGCAATTGCCTCGTCGCACCAACCAACAATTGCATTCACAACCGATTCAACCGAACGACGTGTAAGTTTAACTTCGCCGCCACCCAATACTTGGTCAACAATTGGAATACCGCCGTAGTAACGGAATAATTCGAAGTGTTGCCAAGCTAAAAGGAACAATGCTTGCCCTTTCTGATCGTCGATCCAATCCTGTTTAGCATCGGTAACCATATCGATATTTTTTAAAACAAGATTAGCTCTTCGTATTCCCAGATAATGTGATCCAAAACCATACATATCGGCAGGTTTTGCTGCTGTCATTGTTCCCAGGTAGTATGAACTTCCTTCGTTAAGGTTGTTGGCAATCCACGCAGTATTATCGGTTATAAATACCTGGTCAGTGAGTATGTCGGGACGAGCGCATTCGTTTGAGTTGGTAAAAACCAAATAACTTCTAAGGCAGGACTGATACATGCGGGCAACCGCATATTGTGCTTGATTTTTTGTGTGGAAAATGGTGTCGGTGGTTACCGATCCTCCCTTGGGCTTTTCCAAAAAATCTTCGAAGCAACTTGTTGTAAATAGGGTAAGCAAGGTACTTAAAACCAGCAAGTTTATTATTCTATTTCTTTTCATTTTTTATCTTCTTAAAATGGTTTAAAAATTGAATTTTAATCCAATGTTGTAAGTCCGAGTAATTGGATAACCAGTGTTACCAAGGTTTTCGGGATCGCCCCAAACACTATTGGCTCCCCAGGTTAGCAAGTTGGTTCCGTTTAAATAAATTCGTGTTGATGAGAAACCAATTCTTTTTATGAAACCGGCTGAAATTGTATAACCAACTTCGAGGTTTTTCAACCTGATGTATGATGCATCTTTCAGGAAAAAAGTATTATAAATGGCTGACTTATTATAAGCTCCAATTGGGAAGTCAATCCGTTCGCCGGCAGCATATCTTTTTTCAGTAAAACGATATAAATCAACTTCTTGTAATGAATAGTTGCTTGCAAAATGTTTTGAATCACTGTTTTGTACAAAACGCGCAACTCCATCAACACCTTGAAATAACACTGAGATATCGAAACCTTTATAATCAAATCCCATTGAAAGGCCATAGGATAATTCTGGGAAGGTTGTTTTTCCGGTTCGTGAGCGGTCTTTTTCGTCAATTACGCCATCTTCGTTTACGTCGTTTATTCGAATTTCACCGGGTTGAAGCGTGGCGCCACCGTATCCTAAATTTTTCTGATAAACGGGTTCGCCGTATTCGTTGGTGTAGTTTTCGCCTTTTGAGTTGGTGGCCAAAACGGGGCTCGATAAATCGGGATTCCCATTCCCGTCAAGTGCATACAATTCGGCCCAGGAGGAATAAAGCCCATCAGCAATCAAATAAAGCCCTTGTTTTATTGGTCGACCTGTTTCAGATTGGTATTCCAAGCCCGGAATAATTGCTTCGTCTTTAAAAATAATTTTGTTTTTATTGGTCGAAGCGTTGCCTTTAAACCAGTAGTTGAGTTGGCCTACTTTGCTTCGCCAGTTGAATTCTACCTCGTGCCCCCAGTTTTTCACTTCACCCAGATTATATGCTGGCAATGTAGCTTGTACAATTGCTGGAACAGTTCCGCGGTACGAAAGAATGTCGATTCGTAATTCGTTGAAGTAATCGTAAGTTAATGAGAGCTTTTCGCCAAATAACCGGGTTTCGAAGCCCACGTTAGATTTGGTTGCAGTTTCCCAGGTTACATTAGGGTTACCTATTACACCTTCGTTTGCTCCTCCCACCCAATGGCGACTGTTTAAATCTCCAAAGTTGTAACCGCCGTTATACATCCAGGTGTCGGGTAGGTATAAGTAGCGTTGTGCAACGTTCCCAACATAAATGTTGTCGTTACCCACTTTACCAATTGACCCACGTATTTTTAAATAGGATATGAAATCGTTTTTAGGAAAAAAGTTCTCAGCTGTTGGAATCCAGCCTAACGAGAAAGCCGGTAGAAAACCGAAACGTTGCCCTTCGGGGAAGTTCTCGGAACCGTTATAACCTATGTTTATTTCAGCCAAATATTTGGTAGCATAATTGTAGGTTACACGGCCAACCATGCCCATGTAAGCGTGTGGTAAGTGATATGCCAAGCCTGGGTCGAATTTCTTTTCAATATTGAACAGGAATAATCCGCCAATATCGTGTGCCCCAAATTTGTGGTTGTAATTTAACGATGCTTCGGCATATAATTTTCGCCATTTACCATGGTACCAATCACTCCAGTACGATGGGGAAGAGTCTTCGTTCATTTTCGATAATATGGGGTCAATTTTATCGCCATTTGGATTTGGCGACATGCGGTACAATTGAGGGCTGTAACCACCACCCGAGCGGCTGGCAAAATAACTGTCGTAAGCCAGGCGTGCACTAAGCGAAAGGCCTTCGGTGATGAAGTTTAGCTTATGCGTTGCTTTTATTGATGAGTTTAAAGTACTGTTGTTGGTAATGTTAAAATCGATGTTGGCGATTTCGTACATCAGGTTGTTTTGTGAGTTGGGTGAGTGATATGGCACCACAAATTTACCATCGACCGTACCCGGCGAGGTAAGCGGGTTGCTCCACATAATACGTTTTTGGTACATGTAGGCATCGTTGTTCATGCCAGTAATTTTCGAAAATTGTGAGCCTAAATCAACCGAAATGCTGAAATCGTCGCTTACATTAAAGTCGAAGTTACCACGCACGTTGTAACGGTTTTTTGAGTATTGCATTTCGTCGGGAAACGACATGTAATCGGTTTCGAACATGCCTCCCTGGTGCAGGTAACCCAGCGAAATAAAGTATTTTACTTTGTCGGTACCACCGTCGATGTTTACGTTGTATTGGCTTTGTTGCGACGATTTTTTGAAAATATGACTTTGCCAGTCGGTATCGGGGTGGAAATATGGATCGTAATATGGGTTTATTGCACCATCGGCCAAAGTTGGAATATTCGCGTTTTGGAAGTATTTCAAATCTTCATTGGAATAGACAAAAGAAGCTTCTTTACGCCAGTCGTTTTCGCGGTTTGTTGTAAACTGATCCCAAGTTAAACCTTCGTCGTTGGCGTGATTGATAAAATATTCTTGAAAAGCTTGTTCGTTTTTTAAAGTAGCCCAATCGTGAGAGTTCACGAATTTAGGTAATTCGGTGAATTGAATCATGGCAGTTTGTGCCGAGAAACTTACCTTGGGGGCGCTTTTTGATCCGCGGCGGGTATTGATAAGTATTACCCCGTTTGCACCGCGTACACCAAAAACCGCAGTGGCCGAAGCATCTTTCAATATACTTATTGATTCAATTTCGTTTGGATCGATGTCGTTATAGCTATCGCGGGCAACTCCGTCGACCATTATAAGTGGACTTTGTGTTCCGGTGTAAGTTCCTACCCCACGAACGTATAAATCGGCAGCATCTTCGCCCGGTTTACCCGAAGCTTGGATTGAAGTTAAACCCGATAAGCGGCCAGCCAAAGCGTTACTTATGTTAGCTGCAGGCGATTGTACTAGCTCGGCAGCTTCAATTGTTGAAATTGCGGCAGTAACTGACTCTTTCTTTTGTTGTCCGTAACCAACAATAACAATTTCATCAACTTTAAAATCTTCTTGTTCCATTACTATGGTAATTTGGTCCCGACCATTAATGGGTACTTCTTTGGTGGTCAAACCAATGAATGAGAAAACCAAGATGGCCGATTCGTTAGAAACCAAGATTTGATAAGTCCCGTTGCCGTCGCTTATTACACCTTGGGTTGTTCCCTTTACAACTATGGTAACTCCTGGAATTGGTGTTCCCTTATTATCGGTAACAAGCCCCTTAATGCTGAATGACTGGGTCATGTTATTGTTTTTGACCACAGTTAGGTTTTCTGATTCGGAGATTGGTGAAGCAATATACTTTTCGGCATAAACTGATAACTGACCTGAAAACAGCAGAGCAATAAGCAGGCTTATACCTATTGTTATCCTGTTGTTTCTTAGGGTTATTAATTTGCTCCAACTCCGAATAAAATCGTTTGATTTTATCATGATTTTGAGATAATTAGGTTATTTAAATAAAGGAGTTGTTCTAAAACAACTCCTTTTGATTAGCATTATGTTTCTGTTCTAACTAAACTATTGTTTTATAAATCGACTATGAGCAACGGCAACTTTATTGTTTAACAACTCAACGATGAATATTCCCTGATTTAAGGAAGAAATATCGATTTGCCCTGAATTATAAGGAAATACAATTACTTCTTGTCCAACTTGATTTAAGATGCGAAGGGCATTGAACGGCTTGGTGTATTCAACAGCAATGGCCGAATTTGCTGGGTTGGGGTAGATCGAAAAGTTATTTTTAACCATTGAATTAATGCCTGTATTTTCGTCTTCATAAGCTACCAAGCTAATGTTATCAACTACAAATTCGATGGTAGTAGCCTCGCCCCAAATTCCTACTTTAAAACCAATGTAGTAGGTTTGTTCGCCTTCGCCCGGTGCGGTGAATGCTCCCTGGCTTCCGGCAAGGCAGCCAATTTCTTGAAGTGTTCCGTCGAAATTATCGTCGCATTTTGATTCCCAGTTCGACGATTTAAAACCGCCCAACGTAATTACCTGGTCTTTAACTGCGCCAAAATCGGCTCCATCGGCAGGTTCAATTATCCCAACGTAAACCTCTAACCATGAACTTAACATGGGCATAGTTGCCTTAGCTGCTAAATCGAAAAGATATTGCTGCCCTCCGATTAATGTAACGGCTTGATAAACCATTAAATGTGATCCGTCGGCACCACTGTTGGTTGCAGTTAAATAAAGCGCACTACCATCGCCGCCAAGCGGAGAAACACCTTCATAACCAAACTCATAGGCTGTTGTGCTTGTTTCGGCATTTTCTAAATTTGAAATACTCCAGAACGACTCGTCAGCAGCTTCCATTGCGCCACCTTGCAAAAGATTTTCTTGTGCGCGTAAATTCATTACAACTACCATTAAAATGGCTGTTAGTACTAAAAAGTATTTTTGTTTCATTTTAAAATTAGTTTATGTGAATACTAGGTTTTCATATTTGTAAATGTAAACTCACCTGTATCCTTTAACTAATTGAGGTAGTTAAAATATAGATTGGAATGAAATGTTGAAGTGGTTAATTGTTTTATAATCAGCATTTAATATAAATATAGAAGCCGTAAAAAAGTAGATTGATTATTTTTTTCGACTTCATAAACCCAAAAATTAAATTTGAATTTTAAGTGTTGGAGTAGTTATTGAGCAATTAATTTATTCTTTTTTTACATCAAAACTCCCGATATTTCTAACCATCTCTTCAAAATTATCGCGTGGCACAAGTGCTTTGTTTTTCACTTTTACTCGATAATTGTAGATTGTATTGACTGAATAACGGAGCAAACTGGCAATTTTTGAGCTATCGCTTATGCCCAACCTGATGAGGGCAAAAATACGGAGTTCGGTATTGAGCAACTCTCCTTTTCGGAGTATAATTCGTTCTTCTTCTTTAAACAACTCGTTAATTTGTTCAACAAAATTTGGAAAAAGAATCAAGAAGGTTTGGTCGAATGTTTCGTAAAACTCCAATAGTTCGGTATCGATTAACTTACCCGATTTAGTTGATTCGAACAACTCGTTGTGCTTATGTGCTGCAATTTGTTTATTTACAAATCGTTGATATTTATCGAGCTTGTCGATATAGTTTGAGCAACGGCTTAAAAAATGGCCAATGTATTCTTCTTTGATGAGGTTCGATTCAGATAGCTGAGTGTTGAACCCGTTTAAGCGTTTGTTGGCAGTTGAAAGCTCGCTGTTGAGATCATTCAATTTACTGTTCGCTTTTTGTAAATTAACCCTTACATTTGAAAGGTTTCTAAATTGTATGAAAATAAAAACTATTGAGGTCAAAAGGAATACAATCAAAAAACTAATCAGCAACAAGTAGCGTTCAAGCAGATTTTTTTGTTTCTCGATTTTTAAGTGGTACGCTTCGTTAATTAAGGGTAAAACGCTCGACAGTTCGATAAACCTCAAAGGCGCATTAAAAAATGAAGCATCCGAAAGTGAAAACTGGATATAATCGTATGCCTTTACAATATTTTTTTCGCGATAGAGCATCATGGCCAATATGGACAAAGAGGCATTGTCTTTAATACCGTTGCGGATATCGGCAATGGCCGAATGGATCAGGTATTCTTTTTCTTTTTCATGATTCTTTATATCATGATAGTTATAAGCCATGCGATAGGCGTATAATGCATAATTGGGGTTGTTGGGTTTTGTTCGTACAAGCAGTTCTTTGGCTAGTTTAGTTGAATGGTCGAGCTTGCGTTCTTTATAAACTTTTAGTTCAAGTTCTTGTAAATATTCTATCGAATTTGGATTCAATATTTCAAGTGCCGAGTCGCGATAACTATATTCCAACGAATTATATAGAGGTTTAAGTGTCGAAACTTGGGTGTAAAAACCCAATTGGCTATACATTTGTGCTGTGTTGATGTAGTAAATTGCCAACTGATCGGTGGTTAGTTTCTGCCTTTCAATAGTTGTAAAGGCATCGAAGGCCTCTTTGTACATACCTGTTGCAGAAAGTAGCCTAACTTGTTGTATCAGCGATTCGTTTTTCCATACATGGTGGTTCAGTTGTTTTGCCAGTATGGTCTTTTTTGTTAAATAGTTCAATGCCGAGTCTAAATGATAGGCACGATATTCTTCGTAAAGTTTTGAATAGATAATGTATTTTTGGGATGTGTCGATATTTTGCTGGCTAAATAGTGATTTTAAACCTTGGATACGACCCTCACGCTCTTTTTGATATTCATTATTTAATAAAATTGTTGCATCGAGTACTTTTAAAAGTGAATCGACATTTGAAAAACTTATAAATGAGGATGTTATGAAAATAACGAATAGGAATATCTTTTTAAACATCTTGCTTATTCAATTGGTTTGTTTTCAAAGTTAAAAAAAATATTATTTGTATAACATGCATTCATCTAACCAATACTAAAAACTGTTTTTTGTGTTGCTGACATTTTATATTGGCTGAGCATTTTTTTTTATATTCGTGCCGAATATGACACGTAAAAAAATTATTACTGTACCCATTTTATTGGTTGAACTTGAGGATCAAAATTTTCATATCCTCATTGAAACCACTTTGAGTAATGAAATTAAAGGAAAGTGGGTAGTTGATACCGGGGCATCAAAAACGGTGTTCGATGTGAACCAAACCGATCATTTTAGCATTATTGAAATGCTGCATGCCGAAATACAATCGGCCGGATTGGGCGAAGGGAACATTGATACGCAGATGGGAGAGCTTCACGTATTGACCATTGGCGATATCGAATTGCTTAACGAACCGGTAGCCCTTATCGACCTCAGTTTTATCAACGAAATTTATAGTCGCTTTACTTCCGAAAACATTGTTGGCCTTATCGGGAGCGATTTTTTGGTCCATCACCAGGCGGTTATTAATTTTAAGAAAAAGGAAATGAAGCTCTATTTTTAATATTTTTGAAAATGAAATTTCGTAGTGTTTTTAAGTTTATGGTACTGATATTGGCAATTTTATTTGCCAATTTGGTGACCATTTGGGCTGATAATTATATGCTTTCGTACCGCAGGCAATATGCCCCGCATATTTTTACTTGGATAGGTATGGGCGTGGTTCTGGTAATTTATTATCCGCTTTTAAAGTATTTCGATAAATGGTCGACTTTACTAAGCGATAAGTTTCTGAAAGCTGGGAAAAAACTGAGTGGAAGAAAACTTGGCACTTTTATCACCTTTATAGTTGGTTTATTTATTCTTTTCTTTTTTTATGGAAAAGAGTGGTTTCATACCAATGTTTTTAGTTCTATGTTTCAGGCCATTAAACACCGCTTTTTCTAAAAATAGTTTTAAGTTATTTCGTTATATTTACTTCAATTATAAATATTTAAACAGATGAACATAAAATTAAACCTTGTAATTTGTTTTTTTATATTGGCGTTTGTACAACTAAATGCCCAAAATATCGTGATGGAACTTTACCCTGATGGTGAAATTCCCAACTGGAAAATTACGGGCGAAAATGAAATACGCGATACTGCCGATATTGTGCGGGTTGCCAATGTACAGGTTCCCGATATTGCTGTTTTCCTTCCTTCGAAGAAGAATGCAACAGGTTATGCCGTAATTATTTGTCCTGGTGGAGGATACCATCGCTTGGCCTACGATTATGAAGGCGAGGATGTAGCCAAATTTTTTAACTCGAAAGGGATAGCAGCCATTGTGTTAAAATACCGTTTACCCATAAGTAAAAATAATATCGTTCCTCACAAGAATCCGCTCATGGATGCCCAGAGGGCTCTGCGTTTGGTACGTTATAATGCACAAAAGTGGAATGTCGATCCCCAAAAAATTGGCATTATGGGCTTTTCTGCCGGAGGGCATTTGGCCTCGTCGCTCAGTACACATTTTGATGAAGGCCAGCCCGAAGCAGCCGATCACCTTGAGAGAGTTTCGTGTCGCCCCGATTTTTCTTTGCTTATTTATCCGGTTATTACCTTTACTGGTAATTTTCAACATCAAGGCTCAAGAGAAGCATTGGTAGGTGATAACATTGAGTTGATGGAATATTTTTCGAGCGAAAAACAGGTGAATGCTAATACTCCGCCTACATTCCTCATACATGCTTCCGATGATGGCGCAGTGCCGGTTGAAAATTCTATTGTTTATTATCAGGCCTTAGTTACAAATGGCGTGAAAGCCGAAATGCATATCTATCCTAAAGGAGGACATGGATTTGCACTGGCAACAGGAAAAGGCCACTTATCAAGCTGGCCCAATCGTGTAATCGATTTTATTGGGGCTTTAAATGAGTAATATATTTGCGGTATTTTTTTAGAACAAGTACATTTTGGATGTTTATTTCTGTGCTTATTTGCTTTAATTAGTGTTGTTTTTTAATTAGATAATCTTATTACCATTGTTATTTATGCTTTAAAACAGAAATATCTGTGGTCATTTTATTATTTTTGTAGTTCAAATTTTAAGAATGAAACTATGCAACCAAAGAAAAGTATAATTGGTATTGGAAATGCCCTGATGGATATTGTGGTAAAGTTACCTAACGATGATATTTTACAAAAAAATAATTTGCCCAAAGGGGGAATGATATTAGTCAATTCAGCTACATCGAACGATATTAATGCGCAAACCAGCAATTTTGAAAGAAATTTGGTGCCCGGAGGTTCAGCAGCCAATACCATCGATGGTTTGGCCAATTTAGGTGTCGAAACAGCTTTTGTTGGCAAAGTGGGAAACGATCAGTTGGGCGAAAAATATGCGCAGGGCTTATCAACAATCGGTGTTAATCCGCAATTGTTCAAATCCGAAACTCAAACTGGCGTTGCTATGGCCTTGGTATCAACCGATTCAGAACGTACTTTTGCTACTTATTTGGGTGCTGCGGTTGAACTTACTGCCGATGATATTACTATTGATTTATTCCGAGATTTCGATTACGCTTATATTGAAGGATATTTAGTGCAAAACCACGATTTGGTCCGAAAAGTTGCTGAAATGGCGCGCAAAGCTGGATTAACAACTGCGCTCGATTTAGCTAGTTTTAACGTTGTGGAAGAAAATCTTGATTTTTTAAAAGAAATCATCAAAGAACATGTCGATATTATATTTGCGAACGAGGACGAAGCCCGTGCTTTTACTGGCCTCGAAGCGCAAGAGGCGGTTCATGCTTTACTTGATTATTGCGACATTGCAGTGGTTAAAACTGGTAAAAATGGTTCGATAATTTGTCATGCCGACGAGCAGTTTTGTATAGGTGCATTTGGTAATACGTGCATCGATACTACTGGTGCTGGCGACCTTTATGCTGCCGGTTTTCTCTATGGCCTTTCTTGCAATTTCGACTTGGGAACCTGCGGGCGCATTGCTTCGGTGGTTGCAGGCCATGTTATTAAAGTGTACGGAGCTCGTATGGACGCAAATTTGTGGAGCAATGTGCGCGCCGAAATAAAAAAGATGATGGTATAAAATAATGGATTGTTTGATTTTTGGATTACGCGAGTTTTTTAAAGCTTAATTTTTGTATTTTTTCACGTAGATCTTGCAGATAAAAAATTTACCTTACAAATTAATTTTCGGGATCCGCGTAATCAGAGAGCATCTTATTCTCCTAAGAAATAAATATTTCCATCGTTGCTGGCAACAATAATGCTGTTGTTGATTACAGCCGGGGAGTTAGAGCTTGCTGCTCCCAGTTCGTAACTCCAAACAGTTGAGCCGTCGGCATGGTTAAGTAGCATCAAATCGCCACGCATATTAATAAGTAGCACTTGCTTACTGTTGGCAACGGCCGATGCATCGATGCGGCTGCCGGTGTTTTTTTTCCATAAAACTTTGCCGCTGTGCTGATCGAAACAGTAGAAGAATTTGTCGCGGTTGCCAATTAGTATTTTATTGTTGACAACCGAAGGCGAAGCAATGAAGGGAAGCCCGTTCTCTTTATTTTGGTGCCGCCATATAATCTTTTTTTTATCGAGATCAATGCAAGTGAACCCTGCGTCGTAATCGCCTATGTAGGCTTTATTCCCAACAATGGCGGGCGACGAGGCCACATAGCTTGCCACTTCAATTTTGCCAGCCGATAAGCCGTTGGTCATGTTCACTAGGTGCAAAAAACCATCGCAGCCCCCAAAAACTGCTTTTCCCATATAAATAGCAGGTGCGCTGTTTAAAAAGTTATCCGATTCGTATTTCCAAATACCCTCGCCAGTTTGGGCTTCTACGCCGTGTAAATAGTAGTCGTAACTGCCCACTGCCAGTATGGTTTTGCTGCCTGTTTTGAACAGGGTGGGGGCGCCCATTATCTGGTTTTCGGTTTTGTATTCCCATTTTATTATACCGGTTTCAAGATCAAGCGCGTAAAAAGTGCCATTTAGGTTGCCAAAATATACTATGTTGTTTTCAATTAATGCGGGTGCTTCAATGGCATTACCCGATTCGAATTTCCAAAGTAGTTTTCCATTTAGATCGAGGCAAAGCATATCGCCATTTGAAGAACCAACTACAATTTTGTTATTGCTGGTAACAGGGGCCGATTTGAAAATTCCATCGGCATCGTACATCCATTTTAGGGAAATATTTTGTGGAAAAACCGCCGGGGTTACACCGTTAAGCTGAATGTCGCCCCTTGAGTTGGGCCAACAATCTTTGGTTTGCGCCCAAGCATTGAGTGCAAGCAAAACAGCTAAAAAAAATACGAACAGCTTCATGGTGAGTGATATATAGTTTTTATTTGCTATTTATTATTGGTGAAAGGTACTGATTGCTTTCATCTTACATTAGCATTTACGACACTAAATAGCTCCAATTACTTAATTGCTATATTAACACAAAAGGCAAACCACATTTTTTTGCGATCGGCCTTTTGTACTTATTTTAATGTAATTTGTTTTACTCCAAATAAGTATAACCATATAAGCCCGATCGGTAGTTCGAAAGAAATTCTTTCCCTTCTTGGGCAGTTATTTTTCCTTGTTTTACTGAACTTGTTACCCAGGTTTCAACCGTGCGGACAAGTTTTTTGGGGTTGTATTGTACATAGTCAAGTACTTCGGCTACAGTTTCTCCATCGATAATTTGATCGATGTGGTATCCTTTTTCCGACACCGAAACGTGTACTGCGTTGGTATCGCCAAACAGGTTGTGTAAATCGCCCAATATTTCCTGGTAGGCGCCTACTAAGAACACGCCAATATAATAAGGTTCAGTACTTTTTAGCTTATGAAGAGGCAAATAGTACGAAACATTTTTAGTTGAAATAAAGTTGTCGATTTTACCGTCCGAATCGCAGGTTATATCCTGTATGGTGCCATGCTTAGTTGGTTTTTCATCGAGCCTGTGAAGGGGCATAATGGGAAAAATCTGGTCAATGGCCCATGAGTCGGGCAGTGACTGGAATAAGGAGAAATTGCAGAAGTATTTATCTGCCAACATTTTAGGCAGTTGTTTCAGTTCGTAAGGAATATGCTTCACTTCGGAAGCCATGTTAAACACTTCGCGGGCAATACTCCAAAACAAGCGCTCAATCAATGCTCGTGTTTTTAAATCGAGCAGGTTAAGGCTGAAACGGTCGAGCGATTCTTCACGAATTTGCTGCGCATCGTGCCAACTCTCGAGCATACCAGTTTGGTTCAGCTTTTCATAAATCTTGTACATTTCCTGAGCCAGTTCGTGGTCGTCGGCTTTAATGGTATCTTTTTCGTCGTCCCACTCGGGCAGTGTTGCTGTTTCGAGTACTTCAAAAACCAGTATCGAATGGTGTGCAGTTAAGGAGCGCCCCGATTCAGTAATAATATTCGGGTGTTTAAGGCCGTTTTTGACGCTCACATCCACAAAGGTACTTACTGAGTCGTTCACATATTCCTGTACGGTATAGTTTACGCTGCTTTCGCTGTTCGATGAGCGGGTCCCGTCGTAATCGACACCCAAACCGCCCCCAATATCAACAAAATCGATGGGGAAGCCAAGTTTGCACAATTCGGCATAAAACTGCGATGCCTCGCGCAAAGCATTTTTAATGCGCCTGATTTTGGTAATTTGGCTGCCAATATGAAAGTGAATAAACTTGAAACAATCTTCGAGTTTATTTTTTTGCAAGTAGTCACAAGCTTCCAGCAGCTCGCTCGACGAGAGGCCAAATTTGCTGACATCGCCACCCGAGCTTTCCCATTTTCCAGCGCCCGAACTGGCCAGCTTGATGCGGATCCCAATATTCGGCTTTATTTTTAATCGTTTACTAATTGATAAAATTAGTTTTAGCTCGTTAAGTTTTTCAACTACAATGAAAACGCGTTTGCCCATTTTTTGGGCCAACAGGGCCAATTCGATATAGTCTTCGTCTTTGTAGCCGTTGCAAACAATTAAGGCATCGGGATCGGTATTGATGGCGATAATAGCATGTAATTCGGGTTTTGAACCGGCTTCGAGGCCAATGTTGTATTTTTTACCGTGGCTTACAATTTCTTCAACCACCGGACGAATTTGATTTACCTTTATGGGATAAATAATGTGGTTTTGTGCTTCGTAACCATATTCTTTTGCTGCTGATTTAAAGCATTGCGATATAATTTCAATCTGGTTATCGAGAATATCGGGAAAACGAATCAACATGGGTGTTGATACATCCCTTAGCGATAATTCATCAATTAAATCTTTGAGATCGACCGATGCGCAATCCTTTTTTGGTGACACAGTAACGTGTCCGGCATCGTTAATCGAAAAGTAGTTAACTCCCCAACCATTAATGTTATACATTTCGGAAGAGTCTTCAATACGCCATTTTCTCATTTTATTACTATCTGCATTTAAAGATTAATGATTCTTTTAAAATATTTATACGAAAATAGCAATGATATTTGTCTAATGTGGGTTAAAGCCAAAAAATGTTTCGACTATGGATGAAAATTCAGATACAGAATAGTTAGCGCTACTGCTAGAAAAAGTCGCACATTAATGATATGTGTCCCTTTTTTTGTATTTTTGGTGCAAATTAGAAAAATATGGGACAAGATGCACCCTATCGGGTTTTAGATAAACTTCCTCCTCAAAGGGAAAAAATAGAAACTTTAATAATATTAAGAGAAACCAGTAAAGCAACTGCTGCTTTAGCTGAATTGAAAGGAATTGCAAATACAATTCCCAACCAATCAATGCTTGTAAATGCCATTGTATTGCAAGAGGCAAAAGGAAGTTCTGAAATCGAAAACATTATTACGACACAGGATGAACTCTATAAAGCACTTACAATTAACAAATCAAATAGTTCGCCCGAAACGAAGGAGGTTGTAAATTATCGAAAAGCAATTTTCCATGGGTTTGACTTGATTAAAAAACAGGGTTTTTTGCGAGTAAATGATATCATTGAAATTCAACATGAGATAATTGGAAACAATGCCGGGATAAGAAGTTTGCCAGGCACTGTTTTGAAAAACGATACAACAGGAGAAGTTGTCTATACTCCACCACAAAATAAAAAGGAGATATTGGATTTATTATCAAACTTCATTGAATATTTTAATCAAGACGAAAGTGAAATTTCGCCATTAATCAAGCTGGCTGTACTTCATCACCAATTTGAAAGTATTCACCCATTTTATGACGGGAATGGTAGAACAGGAAGAATTTTAAACATTTTATATCTGATTTTAAATGATTTAATTGATATTCCTATTTTATATCTTAGTTCATACATAATCGAAAACAAGTCCGATTATTATCGTTTATTAAATCAGACAAATAAACTTAGAGAGTGGGAAGAATGGATTTTATTCATGTTAAAATCTATTGAAACGACTTCAATTCAAACGATTGAGAAAATAAATATAATTCGAAACTTGCTTGATGAAACAATCGAGAAAGTTAAATTTGACGCTCCCAAAATTTATAAAAAAGAATTAGTAGAACTACTTTTTGAACAACCATATTCAAAAATTGAATTTGTAGTCGATCAATTGAAAGTTGAAAGAAAAGCAGCTTCACGATATCTAAATGAACTGGAAAAGATTGGTGTTTTGGAATCTCAAAAAATAGGAAGAGAAGTTTTGTATATCAATAGGAAATTGATTGAAGTATTGAAAAAATAAAGCACGAGCAATAAGAAGTTGCTTTAATCGAATTGCCACTTCCTAAAAGGCATCGAGATAGCCAGTGGAATTTGAAAGTTCGTATAAAAAAGGGCTTTAGCCCAATTTAATATTTGGGCTAGCTATTTTATTTTTTTAATTCGATGAGTGTAATTTCGGGACGAATACCCACCCTGCCCGGAAATCCAATGCATCCAAAGCCGCGATTAACATATAAGTGTTGCTTGCCCCTTTGGTACATGCCTGCCCAGTTGGGATATATGTATTGAACAGGGCTCCACTTTTTATTGCCCAGCTCGAATCCAAACTGCATTCCATGCGTGTGTCCGCTCAGTGTTAGCGCAATGGGCAGCTTAAAACTAAGCACTTTTTGAGACCAGTGCGATGGGTCGTGCGATAGTAACAGCACAAAACTGGCACTATCGATATTGTTTAACGCTGTTTCGAGTTCGCCATATTGCGGGAAAGGTGCATTGCCCCAGTTTTCGACACCTGCTAAAATAATCGAGTCGGCATTGCGAAAAATTATTTCGTTGGAATTACTCAGTATGGTAAATCCCATTTGCTCAATAACTTGTCTTAACTTTTGAGTGTCTTCGTTTTGTTCTTTTTTGGTCAATTTATAAGCATAATGGGCATAATCGTGGTTGCCCATTATTGCATATTTCCCAAATGGGGCTTCCAGTTTTTTGAAAAGATCGATATAGTCTAATGCTTCCGACGAATAGTTGTTGACCATATCGCCAGTAAAGACAATCATGTCGGGCTTTTGATCCATCAATTTGTTTAAGCCTTTTTCGACTTGTTTTTTGTTACCAAATGTGCCCAAGTGAATATCTGAGATTTGGGCGATTTTGAAACCATTAAAGCTCTCCGGAACATCAATATGCACAAAATCAACATGATGAACCTTGTAATGTGTAAAACCGAAAAGCATTCCATATACAACAAGCATAAACATCAACAGTCCCCAAATTGCTGCCGACAAGCCAAGCGGTTTAGTCCGTTTTGGATAGCCCAATTGGTTTTTTTTAGTGATGAATAGAAAAAGCCATTTTAAAAACCTGAAAACATCTTCAACAAAAAACAGAATTGTTGAAACCAAAAAAAACAGAAAAATTGCAAATAGAATGCCGGTTAATAGGTTCGAAGTCACACTTGAATTAGTGTGGTTATTCCATTGTTTGTAAGCTATTAAGGCAAGTCCAGCAATAAACAGAAAATTAATAATTGCGAATGAAATGAAGAGCTTATGCCTAGCTATCGAAAGCGATTTTTGATAGCCTTTGAAGCTATATACTTCACTTATAGACAGTAATAAAATAAAAGTAAAAAGAAATATCATTTTTATGTGTGTATCGAATTTTAGCCTATTCTATAACGCTTATCAAGTGCTTGTTTTGAGGGACTAATGTCCCAAAAATACTGGTTGTTATGCCATTTTTATTCAACAGTTCCAATACCGTGTCAATTCCCGATTCTTCAACTGCAATTAAAAGCCCTCCACTGGTTTGCGGATCACACAAAATGGCTTTCAGCTTTTCATTCTCGAGCTGAATGGCGTGGCCGTAACTTTCCCAATTTCGGTATGTGCCTCCCGGAATGCAATTTTGTGCAATGTAATAATCAACATCGGGGAGCCTTGGAATGTTTTGGTAATTGATTGTTGCTGATAAATTACTGCCTTCGCACATTTCGCTTAAGTGGCCCAAAAGTCCAAAACCAGTAACATCGGTCATGGCTTTAATGGCTTCAATTTCGGCCAGATCTGCGCCAATTGAATTCAGCTTGGCCATGGAGTTGGGGGCAATATCTTCGTGTTCGGGTAAAAGCTTACCTTGTTTTTGAGCGGTCGAAAAAATGCCTACGCCCAGTGGTTTTGTCAGCAACAATTTACAACCCACAGTAGCGGTATCGTTTCTTTTAATTTTATGCAGGTCAACCTGTCCGGTTACGGCCAATCCAAAAATGGGTTCGGGGCTGTCGATACTGTGACCGCCCGCCAGAATAATGCCAGCTTCTTTGCAGGTTTGGCGTCCACCTTCCATTACTTGTTGCGCAATTTCAACAGGCAGCGTATTAACCGGCCAGCCCAATATGGCAATGGCCATTAAAGGTCTTCCGCCCATCGCATATACATCGCTGATGGCGTTGGCGGCAGCAATTTTGCCAAACATGAAAGGATCGTCGACAATGGGCATAAAAAAATCGGTTGTGCTGATTACGGCTGTTCCGTTGCCCAAATCGTAAACAGCTGCATCGTCGCGGCTATCGTTTCCTACCAATAGCTTGGCGTCGAAATGCTGGTCGATGTTAGTTTTTAGAATGGTAGTGAGCACTTTGGGCGATATTTTGCAGCCACAACCTGCTCCATGACTATATTTTGTGAGTTTTATTTTTTCCATCTTATTTAGCAATATTTTAAAATTTTGTTGGCATTTTTCGCATGATCCACACTGTCCAATTGTAGGGTTGTGACTGTATTTTCATCTCGCTTTTGAAGGCCTTTGATGTATCCTTTATCGTAATAATTAAGTGAGAGTAAGGCCACTTCGAAAAACTTATCTTGCTCGAGCAGTTCAACGGCCATTTTTTCGTTTTGATAACCCATGCGTTTGGCAATTCGATGAATCGATTCGGCCAGTTTGGTTTTATTGCAGCGGGCATATTCAACCACCAAGTGTTTTGCCCTTTCTTCTTTTGGTATTTCAATAAATAATAAAGGAGCATTTCGTATTTGGGTGAATAAAGGCATGGGAATATTTACTCCTCCAATACAATGGCTTTCGTCTTCGAGCCAAATACGTTTTTGTAAATCGAGTTTTAGCCATTGTTCATGCAGGTTATTCTCGAATTGCTCAACAGTGGGTTGCTCGCCTTGCTCTATTCCACCAAATGCCGATCCTTTGTGGTGTGCTAGCCCTTCGAGGTCAATTACTTGCTCGCCTTTTTGTTGGAATTCTTTAAGAATGTAAGTTTTTCCGCTTCCGGTATAACCACCCAAAACACATAAATTAGCGGGCAAATCGAAGGTGTCAAGCACATAATTGCGATAGGCTTTGTAGCCGCCCGAAATAACTTTCACATCGTTAAACCCATTTTCGGAAAGGTGTTGAGCAAACGATTGGCTGCGCATGCCACCTCGCCAGCAATGCACAATAACTTTTTGGTGAGGTGCTACTTTCAGTGCTTCGTTGATGTATTGTTGTAGTTTTGGCGTTACGTATTTGTACCCCAATTCAATGGCCTTTTCTTTCGATTGTTGTTTGTACACAGTACCAACGTGTGCACGTTCGTCGTTGGTAAATAATGGGATATTTACTGCATTCGGAATGTGCCCTTTTTCGAACTCTCCGGGCGAACGAACATCGATTATTGATAGGGATGAATTAAATACTTCTTTGATATTGATTTCAGAAAACATGCTGCAAAAATAATTCATTTGAATTACGGGCTATTATTTTCAGGTTAAATTATTGATTGTAATGAAAGAAAAAGCCATTCTTAATGAAAAGAATGGCTTCTAAAACAAATAATCATTCATTCTAAAATGATCGCTACTAAATCTGATTTCCCTCTCAAAAAATGCTCATCATCTTAAAAAACCTGAATTTTATGAATTTCACTTATGTTGTTGTTCGTTATTACAATTATGTGTAACCCTTGGTTTTTTGGCGTGTTTTTAAGCTTTACACTTGTTTGAAAATTGAAGTCAATATTTTCGATAAATACCTGATTGCCAATAATATCAAAACATTTTATTTGGTAGGATTCCTGTTGCTTGCCCCTGCTGATAATGAGTAATTCTTTATTGTTGTTGATTTGACTTATCGAAAAGTTTTCTTTCGAAAGCAACGTGTTGCTTATCGCAGTTTTTTGGTCAAATTGGAACCAGTTAAGGTTGAATTCGCCTTGAAGAACAAAAATTCTCAATGTCGATTTTCCTTCAGGTAAACTGGCATTGCGGCTTATGGTTTGCCAACTTTGCCATCCACCCGTTGAGGCGCTTACTGAGTGTAAGGTAGTTTGTTCGTTATTGTGAATTAACTGTGTTTCGAAAGAGCCCGAATTTTGACTTGCCAACCTATACTGAATGGGGTAGTTGCCCGCTTCGTTCACATATATTTGATAGTCGGCATATTTTTTAGGAGCTGCGTACGACAGATTATGGCCTTCGCCCTTATCGGTGCAAACTTCAATCTCGAAACCATTATTAAATGTGAAATTTTCGGCTTCGATTTTGGCCGGAAGCACCACCCAAACTGGTGCGTTATTTTGTACCGGGCTATCGGTAAAATGTGGAAAATAGTTTCCATAAACCGATAAAAGCTGTTTGTTGATTAACGAAAGGTTCACTTTGTCGGCATTGATTACTTCATTTGAAAGTTCAATAAGAATAGCATTTTCGTTATTAGAATCGTAGTTAAGGGTTTTAATTTCGGAATTAACATTATTCACTTTTACTTCAAAATCGGAAACCGAAAGTTGGTTGGTTTGATCAAAACCAATATTGCCAATCACTTGAATGAAGTTGCCTGTTTTATCGGTTCTCAGGTTTATAAACTCGGGATTTATTTGGCTTTTTGAAACTGGTGAATGGAGTTTTAAATAATTTATATTGAACCCGGCATTATCGATAAAGAGCTTCAACTGGTGAGTGCCTTTTTCGAGCACAAGCTGGTCGATGGTGTAAGTATTCCAGTTGGCCCAACCTCCAGTCGATGGTAAGGAATGAACTTTGGAAACAGGAAATTCGTTGCATTGTAGGTGAAATTTTCCACCAGCGCCATTGGCCGCATATCGGAAATCGAAGGTATAGCTAGCGGTCGAATCAACGTTGATGGTATAAATCATCCATTCGCCTTTTTCGGTCCAACCCACATTGTAGCCGTTGGTAGTTTCATCCTTGCAGTTTTCAATATCCACCCCGTCGTTTCTATAGGCATAGCCCTGATTCCATGCTATATATTCATCGGTTGAAACATGATAGTCGGCTGTATCGGTGTCATAATAGGCAAATCCGTTGGCGCCCAGGTCGTAATCGCTTGCGAAAATAGTACCCGGAACAGTGTGATTTTTAAAAGGAAGCGCTTTTTTATCGCCTTGCGCTTGCCTAAACATGGCATCGTTTACGTCATAATTGATGGTGCAATTCTCTATTTTCAGCATTTCGGCTTGTTCTAAAAGCCATTGTTTGGCTTGTACTTCAGAGGGTTTAGTACCGCCACTTCCCCAGTAATTGAGTAGCTTTTGGTAGCCTTGGGTTTTTGTTGCGGAAAGGTTGCCCGAAGTTGAATCAATTTTTTTATAAGGCCACCAGGCCCATCCAATATTATTGCGCTCAACCAGGTTGATGGCATTGGCAAACCAAGTGTTGGAGTTTTCGCCCGATTCGCCCAACCAAAAGGGCACATTTTGCGAATTCCGTTGATTTATCATGCCACCGATTGATGCTTGGTTGTTGTGATTCCAGTATTTATGGAAGCTCACCACCAGGTTGTTGTCCCAATTTTTCAATTTAGGTAAACCATTGTAATTGTTTCCCCAGCAGTTGCCTTCAACTATAATAATATGGTTGGGGTCAACGGTTCTGATTGCAGTAATGGTTTGTTGGTATAAATCCCATAATGGTTTGTTTTGGTTACAATTGCATCCATTTTGGTTACCCGAGTTTTCGAAATCCCAGTTGGGTTCGTTAATTAGATCGTAGCCACCAATCCAAGGTTCGTTGGCATAGCGTTCGGCTAAGTTTTTCCAAAGGGCAATGGTTTTGCGCTTATTTTCATCACTTTCCCATAGCGAAGGTTTATTGGGATTGTAATCCGAAATATCGGCGTTTTTTCCTTGGCCGCCGGGAGCTGCATGTAAATCGAGAATAAGATAAATTTCGTTTTCGGCACACCAGCTTAGTAGATTGTCGACCATTTCGAAACCTCGATTTAGCCAGGTGTCTTTTCCTTTAACCGGTTCGTCTTCAATAGGTAAGGTGAATAAATTATAGTGCATGGGTAACCTGATGGAGTTAAAACCCCAGCTTGCGATTGAATCGACATCGGCTTTTGTGCAGTAATTGGTTAACCAAGCATCGTAAAATTCTTCCATTCCTTCGACACCAATTAGTTCCGAAATTTTATTTTTGAGTTGGTATTGAGTGCCTGCAAAACCGCCTGTTTGCATCATGTAGCCTTCTTGTAGCATCCAGCCACCCAAACCTGCGCCTCTTAATATCACGTTTTCACCATTGGCATTGACAATGCTTGTTCCCTGGGTTTTTAAAAAGCCAATTTGAGAAAAGCCATTTAGAAAAAGTGTACAAAAAACAATAGCTAATGCTACTTTTTTAAAAATATTCATTTTAATGTGTTTCATTATTTGCTAGTTACATTGAAAAAGTTGATACTAAAGTCACCTTCATCTATTCTTAATATTATTTGATTTTTGCCTTTTTTTAATTCGATGTTGGAACTCGATATGGTATTCCACTCATCGAGCTCAGCTGTTTTTGGTAAAATATTTATTTTGGGATATACCTCATTATTCACTTCGAAATGAAAGCTTGCAGGAGTTAATCCGGCAGCGTAACGTGTTTCGAAATGGTATTTGTCGGCAGTTTCAACATCAACGGTATAAAGCAGCCATTCGCCTTGGTGGGTTGATGTTACACAATATCCATTTGTTTTTTTATCGTTACAAATACTAATATCGACACCATCGTTACGGTATTTGCCGCCTCGATTCCAGCTTGTGTTTTTATTTGTTGAGGTGCGGTAGTTGGCCGTATCGGTATCGAAATAGGCAAAGTTATTAGCCCCAAGGTCGTAATCGACCGCGAAAATAGTTCCAGGAATATGGTGGTTTTTAAATGGGATTGCCGATTTGTCGCCTTGTGGTTGGCGCAACATGGCATCGAGTAAATCGTAATTAATTTTACAGTTTTCGAGTTTTAACATTTCGGCTTGCTCTAACAACCAAGTTTTTGCTTGTTCGGGGTTGGGGCGTACGCCTTTTTCTTTCCAAAAGTTGAGTAAGTTCTGGTATCCTTGAGTTTTGCTTGCAGTAACTTGGCTGGAGCTCGATTCGATTTTTTTATAGGGCCACCATGCCCATCCTATGTTATTGCTTTCGATAAGTCGGATAGCGTTTGAAAACCAGGTGTTTGAATTTTCGCCCGATTCGCCCAGCCATATCGGCACTTTATATTCTTCGCGCATATCAACTACCCATTGAATGGATTCTTGGTTGTTGAAATTCCAATACTTATGAAAGCTGATGGCGATGTTATTGTCCCACTGAGTAAAATTGGGAATTCCTTTGTAATTGTTCCCCCAGCAGTTTCCACCTAAGAAAATAATGTGGTTTTGATTGATCTGGCGAATGGCTTTTGTAATGTTGTGAAACAAGCTCCAAAGTTGTTCGTTTTGGTTACAGTTACAGCCATTTTCGTTATCCGAATTTTCGAAATCCCAGTTGGGTTCGTTAATCAGATCGAAACCACCAATCCAAGGTTCGTTGGCATATCGTTCGGCTAAATTACGCCACAGTGCGATGGTTTTACGTTGGTTTTCGGGACTTTCCCAAAGCGAAGGTTTATCGGGGTTATAATCCGATATGTCGGCGTTTTTACCTTGGCCGCCGGGAGCTGCGTGCAAATCAAGAATTAAGTACATTTGATTATCGCCACACCATTCTAGCAAATTGTCAACCATTTCGAAGCCTTGGTTTAGCCAAGTATCTTCACCTTCAACTGGTTCGTTTTCGATGGCTAAGGTGAAAAGGTTGTAGTGCATAGGAAGCCTTATTGAATTAAATCCCCATGCAGCCATTGAATCGACATCGGCCTTGGTGCAGTAGTTGGCCAGCCAAGCTTCGTAAAAGGCTTCCATCCCTTCAGTTCCGGCCACATGGGCAATGTGCTCTTTAATTTTATATTGTGTTCCGGCAAAACCCGCGGTTTGCAGCATATAGCCTTCTTGTAGCATCCAACCGCCAAGTCCAACTCCCCTTAAAACTACGTTTTTGCCTTGTGCATCGACAATGTTTTGACCTTCGGCATGAAGAAAGCCAGGTTTTTCATTTTTACAGTTTGTAAAAAGAAATATTGTTATCAACAAGATAAAAGTTAGATTCTTTTTCATAGTAATAAGGTTATTGGGCTAAGCAGTTGGCGCTATTTTTTTTGATAAACTCGCACGTAATCAATTTCCATAGTTGCCGGAAATATTGAATCATCAATACCTTGCTGACCTCCCCAATCGCCACCAACTGCAATGTTGAGTAAGAGGTGAAAGTCTTTGTCGAAGGGCCATACATTGGGATTATCGGCTTCTTTTTCGAAAGTAAAATATACTTGGTCGTCGACAAAAGCTTTTATCGAAGTTTTATCCCATTCAATACCGTAAATATGAAATTCATTGCGGTTGTCATTAATTGTAGTTTTATTATTTTTTTCGGTATGAATACGGTGATTATAGTCGCTGGTGTGAACCGATGAAATAATGGTGAAGGGGTCGAATCCCACGTTTTCCATGATATCTATTTCGCCACTTTGTGGCCAGCCACCATATTCCCAATCGGTTGGAAGCATCCATATTGCAGGCCATAAGCCCCTGCCATCGGGTAGCTTGGCTCTAATTTCGAAACGGCCATAAAGCCAATCGCCTTTATCTTTAGTTATCAGTCGTGCCGAGGTATAGTTTGAAATGCTTGAGGTGTCATTTAGTGCGATAATTTTTAGCGTACCGTTACTTACCGAAGCATTTCCAATTTCGGAATTGGTATAATATTGTAATTCGTGATTTCCCCAACCCCATGCGTTGCCTGTTGTATCGTAGCTCCATTTATCGGAATTGGGTAAACCTTGGTAGTCAAATTCATCGCTCCAAACCAATTCATACTTATTGGTCATGTTACAACTCAATAAAATGAACAATAAAGGAAAAATGAACCATGTTTTTGTTTTCATAATAAATGAGATTTAAATTCTATTGTACTACTTTTTGAAAACAGTTTTTTGTTAAAAACATTGGAGTGATAGCAGAAAATGATAGTAATTTTCAAAATGAAAAAACAAGTAAGTACCTGCATCAAAGCATTTATTGGTGCAGGTACTTTGTGCAAAATTAGTTAGCACTAAGCAATGTAAATTCTTCGTATTCTCCGCTATCGGAGTCTGTTGCAATCCAAACGTTGAATTTTCCGGGCTCGATAACTTCTTTTTCACCGTTAAAGAATTTTAGGTCTTCGGGGTGAATGGTGAAAGTTACATTTTTCGATTCGCCAGGTTTCAGGTTGATGCGTTCGAAGCTTTTTAGTTCTTTGATTGGACGAGTTATACTTCCTACAATATCGCGGGTGTATAACTGAACTACTTCGGAGGCTTCAATCGAGCCGGTATTGGTTATGGTACAGCTTGCTTTAAGTGTTCCATTCAACTTCATTTCGGTTGACGATAAAGTAACCTTGCTGTAGCTAAAAGTGGTATACGATAAGCCAAAGCCAAATGGAAACAGTGGCGTAATACCGTAGTCGATATGGTGCGATTTGAATCCAAGCGAAAGTTGTTTTGAGTTTCGTGGAATATCGTCGATGTGTACGATATCGCTTTCGATACTTGGGCGTCCGGTGTTTTTACGGTAGTAGTAAAACGGGATTTGCCCAACACCTTTTACAAAAGTAACCGGCAGTTTACCTGTTGGAACGTAGTCTCCAAAAATGAGGTCGGTAAGAGCAGGGCCCGCCATTGAACCCGGGTGCCACGCATATAATACGGCATCTACTTTATCGATATCGGCACCAATAGTCAGTGGACGGCCAGCCATTACAACCAAAACAATTGGTTTTCCGGTTTTGGCGAGTTCGCTCAGTAATTCGGATTGAGCGCCCGGTAAATCGAGAATTCCACGCGAGTTTGATTCGCCTGAAAGGGCTGCTTCTTCGCCACCAACAAACACAATAACATCTGATTTACGTGCGGCATTTAAAGCGGTTGCAAAACCACTTTTACTTTTGTCGCGGCTATATTCTAGACCAGTAGCATAATTCAGTTTATTGCCTGACAATTCGGAAAAGCTTTCGAATGGTGTCACCGAGTTGGCCTCGTCGCCATCGAATACCCATGTTCCCATTTGATCGTGCGGTGCATTGCTCAATGGACCAATCAAAGCAATTCTGTTCGTTTTTTTCAATGGCAATAAGTTATTTTTGTTTTTAAGTAACACCATGCTTTCGCGTGCCACTTTGCGTGCTGCCTGTTTGTTTTCGTCGGTAAGAATTACTTTGTCGGCTAATTTAACATCGGTGTAAGGGTTTTCGAAAAGCCCCATTTGAAATTTCACCCTTAATATATTGGCAACTCTTTCGTTGATTAAATCTTCATTTATTTTTCCTTCTTTTATTAATTCAGGAAGAAAATCGTAAGTACGGCTGGCCATTTCCATGTCAACGCCTGCGATTACTGCTTTTTCGGCGGCTTCTTTATCGTTGGTCACATATCCGTGATAAATCATTTCCTGTATCGAAGCCCAATCGCTTACCACCATTCCCTTATAGTTCCACTCGTCGCGTAAAATTGTTTTTAAAGTGAAATAGTTGCCCGATGTTGGCACGCCGTTCAGGTCGTTAAAAGCCGACATGAAAGTAAGGCAACCGGCATCGGCGGCAGCTTTAAAAGGCCGAAGGTGTACGTTTCGTAATAAGGTTTCAGGAATATAGGTTGTGTTGTAGTCGCGCCCGGCTTCGGCCATGCCATAACCCACATAGTGTTTTGCACAGGCTGCTATACTTGAAGCTCCGGCAGTATTTTCGCCTTGAAACCCTTTTACCATGGCGGTGGCCATTAGACTTGTGAGGTAGGGGTCTTCGCCACAACCTTCGGCAATGCGTCCCCAACGAGGTTCCCAAGTAACATCAATCATTGGAGCAAAAGTCCAGTTAATACCCCTTGCCGAAGCCTCTAAGGCCGATATTTGCATGGCCAGCTCGGCACTTTCGGGATTCCATGTAGCGGCTATTCCCAAAGGTATTGGGAAAATGGTTTTGTAGCCGTGTATCACATCTCGCCCAATCATTAAAGGAATGCCCAAGCGGCTTTCTTCAACCGCTATGCGTTGCAATTCGTTGGTTATTTCGGCCGAAGGATCGACATTTAGAAATGAACCAATTGTACCACTTGCTAAAGCTTCTTTCCAATTTTCGGGATTGCCACTATAATTTGTTTGCACCATTTGGCCTAGCTTTTCTTCCAAAGTCATTTGAGCCAAAAGGTTTTGTACTTTATTTTCCAGTTCGCTTTTGTTCTCTTTGTTTTTTGTTGTACACGAAAACAGCACAAACAGAGCCATGGCTATGATGAAAAAACTATTTCTTAACTTAATCATTTTCGAATATTTAATTTGCATTTTTCTTTAAACCCTACCTAAACTATTGAATAGAAAAATCTCCGGGTTTTTTTAATTAGCCCGGAGATTTTTATCAATATTAATAGCCCGGATTTTGTACCAGTGAGGTTTTTCCAATTTCTTCTTCAGGAATTGGCCATATTTCGTGTACGCCTTCTTTAAATCCTAGATGTCCCAGAACATTAGCTGCATCGCCCCAGCGTATTAAATCCCAATAGCGGTTGTGGTGGCCTTCCATAGCCAACTCGAGTCGACGTTCGATTTTGATTGCTTCGAAAAGCCCACTGCCCGATGAAGAAAGTGCAGGTAGCTTAACCCTCTCCCTTACACGGTTAACAGCTTGCAATGCGGTAGCATCGTCGGGTGAGCTTTTACGGTTTAAAGCTTCGGCATACATTAAAAGTACATCGGCAAAACGAATAATACGTTCGTTGTTTTCCCAAGTGGCTTCGCGGGGCGATTGCCCTGCATCGTCATAACCAATAAAGGGTGCCCGCTTTTTTTGGTACCAGCCGGTCCAATGTTCTTTTTCCTTATCATCGGGGAAGCCGTTGTTATTAGCATCTTTTTCAGGAGCAATAGTTATGAACTCTTTGAATTGTTCGGGGCCATAACCTGTTCCATATTTTCTGACAACATCGCCTTGAGCGTCGAAGGCATCAATTAAGCTGGAATCAATCATGTCGAATCCCCAGCCGGCTGTATATAAGCCAGTTAATCCCATTTCGCGAGGGCCTGACATTTGAACTTCGATATTGCCTTCACTTTCGCGGCCATTGCCCCAAAAGTCGCCATGTATGTACGAAGCATAAGGAATTTCGAATACCGATTCGATGCCATATTCTTCGCTGACCCTGAAAATACTGTCGAATTCTTCAACTAAGCCGTATTCGCCCGAGTTAACAACATCGCCCAATATGCTGGCAGCTTTGTCGAATTCTTTCATATAAAGGTAAGCTTTGCCCAATAATGCCTGAGCTGTGCCTTTGTTGGCACGGGTATATTCGGCAACCGATTGTTGCGATTTTAAAGGCAACACTGCAATTGCTTCGAGCAAATCTTTTTCAATTTGTGTGTAAATTACAGCTTTATCAGTATTTGCAGGTCTGTATTGCGAAGGTGTAAGGTTTTCGGTGTAGAAAGCAACATCTCCAAATGAACGAACCAATTCGAAATAAAAGTAAGCACGCAGAAATTTTGCTTCGGCTTTATAACGTTTAACCTTATCGGTGTCAAGATCAATTTCGTTGATAACGATATTAGACCTGTAGATTCCGAAATAGTTTCTTCTCCAAAATTGTAATAATGCTGAGTTATCGGCAGTTACTTCGTAGAAATAGAAATCCCAGTAAATAGGTTGGTCTGAATAGCCACCACCAACAGGTACACCATCGTCGGAAGCCAGGTTGGCCAGCATGTAGTACGACGACCATCCCGAGTAGTATTTGGTTTGCATCATGTCATATGCACCACAAAGAACTTCAAATACTTTATCATCGGTGTCGAGCGATTCACTGGCAAAAGGTACAGCACCAGTCAATTCAAGCTCGAGCCATTCTTTGTTGCACCCCGTTGTAACGACGAGTGCAATTATAAGGATTGAGATATATTTAACTAATTTATTCATAATATGTTTTTTTAGAAATTTACATTAATACCACCCAGAATTGTTCTGGCTTTTGGATATACACCACGATCGATACCAGCCCATTGCTGTCCGCGGTATCCCCAGTAATCACCACCTACTTCGGGTTCCATTCCCCTGTAGTTGGTAAAGGTTATCAGGTTATCTACTGCTACGTAAAGCCTAAGTTTGCTGATACCGGCTTTCGACGTTAGCTTTTTAGGTAAGGTGTATCCAAGTGTAGCATTATTGATTCTTAAAAATGAACCATCTTGTAATAAATAATTATTTATTCGTGAGAAGTTTTGGTTTGGGTCGCGAACGGTTGGGCGTGGAAAGTTGCCGGGTTGTTCTGCCGACATCCAAGCTTCGGTGTAGAAGAAATCGGGTTTGTTGGTGTTTGATAAGTCGTTACGTACCGAAACGGCCAACAATGTTTTATTCCCATACTGGCCATAAGCCGAAGCATTAAAGTCGAAACCACGGTATTCGAGGCTAATTGTTATACCGCCTACAATTTTTGGATAAGGAGATCCAAGCTTTGTTTTATCGTTATCGTCTATTTTTCCATCGGGTCCGCCGCCAAGGCTATCGGCCATACCAGCTCTATCAATATAGCGAATATCGCCTGGTTTTGCGTTTTTCTGTAGTAAAACGCCGTTGGAATTTACATGCTTATCTATTTCTTCTTGTGAGTTGAATACTCCATCGGTTTCGAATCCGTAGAAATACCATGGTTCATGCCCAACTTCGAAACGTTTTGAGTTGCCAAATGTACCGATATTACCTCCTGAAATGAAGCTAATGCTTTCGGTAATTTCGGCTACTTCGCTTTTGTTGTGTGAAGCAGTAAGGCGAATGTTGTATTTAAGGTCGCCTGCTTTATCGTTCCATCCCAATTCAAATTCAACCCCTTTGTTTACAATTGTTCCGGCGTTAACAGTTGGAGGATCGTTTCCTGCCAAAGTTGGTACTGAACCTTCGAATAGGAAGTCGGATGAGTTTTTCACATAATAATCGGCAGTAAATGAAAGACGATTTCTAAACATACCAAGGTCGAGTCCTACGTCGTGTTGTTCGGTTTTTTCCCATTGGTATTCGGGGTTAACTAAGCGAGAAGGTTCGGTAACCGGTAAAAGTTGGTTGTTTCCATCGAGGTAATAATACGAACCGGTTGAGCTGGTTGGCAAGTAGCGCCAATCCCATCCAAGGCTCGATGCAATTCCATTTTGACCCCAACTGTAACGTAATTTGAGGAAGCTGATGGCATCAACAGTAAAGAAATCTTCACGTGACATTACCCAACCGACTGATATAGATGGGAATACACCTATTTTATTGTCAGGACCAAATTTTGAGTTTCCATCGCGGCGGAAGTTCGAAGTCATCATGTATTTATCTTTATACGAGTAGCTTACTCGGCCAAAAATTGATGCGTTACGTTCCCAGTTTCCTAAACCTCCCCATGAGGTGTTGTTTAGGGTATCGATGTAATTTCCGTAATCGATCCAAGCATAATTGTCAGATTCTTTGATGAGTTCGGCACCGGTACCACCCAGGTATTCGTGTTTATATTCGCGGGCCGAAGTTCCCAAAACAGCACCAATAGTGTGGTCGCCAAATGTTTTGTCGTAAGTAAAATAGCTTTCCCACTGCCATGTAAAATACATGTTCATTTGTTGGGTTGCGCTGCTTCGAACACCTGGAGCGTGCATGCTGTTGGTATAGCCACGGCCCGACCAGCCCCTGTTGTAGTTGTGCGAAAGGTCGATATCGAATTTATTAACCATGTTAAAACCATCAAAAAAGTTGATTGTAGCGCTAACACCTCCAAAAAGTTTGTTAATTACATCCTGTCCATTGTTGTTATGAAGTTGGCGGATTGGGTTTTGAATCTCGTTCAGTACTTTTTGTGAAATACCGAAGTAACCGTTTTCGTCATGTAATGTTGGGTTGTTGTACCATTCGGGGCCCCAACCTTTTTCCATTTTACTGCGATCGAGGTCACTAAAGCCATTGTAATCGTCGTAATATACTGGAGTAGTTGGGTCGAGCACCACAGCGTTATTGGTAACTGAACCAAATACGTCGTTTTGGTGTATTCCCCTTTTGCGACTGTGTGAATATGACATGCGAACACCCAGGGTAAGCCAATCGGTTGCTTTGCTGTCTAAATTTAACATGGTGGCATAACGGGTAAAATTACTTTTGCTTCCACCGATAATCCCATCTTGATTGGTGTATGACAACGAGAAGTAATAACTTGATTTTTCGTCGCCGCCATCAAGGCTGAGTTTATGTTTTTGTATAGGGGCAGGATTGAAGATCTCGCTTAACCAATCGGTATTGATTTCCGAATCGGGATAAGTTGAAAGAGCATTTTCCAATGTTTTTGTAGGATTATCGTTGAGGTAAGCGCTACGATAATACTCAAGATAGTTTTTTGTGTCGAGTACTTTTAAATTGGTTGCGGCACTTTGAATACCATAAGAAGCATCGTATGAAATGTTTGTTTTGCCTCCACGTCCCATCTTTGTTGTAATTAAAACAACGCCGTTTCCACCTTCGGTACCATAAATTGCAGCCGAAGCAGCATCTTTAAGTATTTCGATTGATTCGATGTTTTGTGGGTCGAGCCAATCAATTCCATCGGTACGCATCCCGTCGATCACATAAATAGGTCGAACGGAGTTGTCGGAACCCACACCACGAATGATGATGTTTTGCTCGGCACCCGGTGCGCCAGATGCTTGCTGAACCAGTACGCCAGCTGTACGCCCTTGCAGTGCACTTTCGATACGGGTTGAGCGGGCCATGTCGATGTCGCTGGCATCTATTTTAGCGATGGAACCAGTAACGAGGCTTTTTTTGGTTACACCATAGCCAACTACTATCACTTCGTCAACACCCATAACGTCGGTTTCGAGTGCAACATCGATTTGTTTTTGCCCATTAAGGGGGATTTCAATATTGCGCATCCCAACATAAGCAAAAAGCAAAACCGCAGTTTCGGGTTTGTTAATGTTTAAAGTGTACCTACCATCGATATTGGTAATTGTACCAACGGTTGTACCTTTAATTGCAATACTTACTCCCGGAAGGGTAGTCCCATCGTCAGCCGAGGTGACTGTTCCGGAAACTGTGTATTGCTGAGCATAGCCTATGCTATACACTACGAATTAAGAATAGTAAAAGCAGTCCTTTTTTCATTTTTAAATTATTTTTAGATGAACATGAAGCAAACCATTTCATTTATCGAATAGTTAGGTTTATAAAAAACGATTCGCTGTTATTTAATTTTGAAGCAAGTAATGAAAGTATTGTATTAGTGTCAAATTAAACGTTTATACAAAAACTCAACAATTCACATTTATTAACACAACAAAATTACATCACAAATATTTTATTTGTCTGATGTATTGTGTTTTATGAAATATTAAAATAGCTCAGATTCTTTTTGGTCGGTTTCTCAAAAAGTGAATGCTCAATATTTGAATTGTTGTAAGTATTTAAACGGAAAGAATATAGTCGGTCAAATTATTTGCACGGTCAAGTGCAAATTTTTTCCTTAGGCGGTACCTGCTAATTTCAACGCCTCGGGTCGAAATATTCATCAATTCAGCAATTTCTTTGCTGGAAATATTCATTCGTAAGTAGGCCGACAATTTAAGCTCTTTAGGTGAAATATCGGGATGCAGTACTCGTAATCTCTTTAGAAAGTCTTCGTGAACTTGTTCAAAATTAGTTTCGAATATAGACCAAGCTTCATCGTTATTGGTTTCCTTTTCAATTTTACGAATAATCATCCCGATACGGCTTTTGATGAGTTCTTCTTTCAGTTCGGCTTGTATTTTCTTCAGTTCAACTTTTATTTTATTGAGTTGTTTGTTTTTTTGAACCAAGTTCATTGCCGTGTTTGCTAGTTCTTTGTCTTTGTGAATCATGTCGGCCCTGAGTTTTTCGTTTCTTAAACCGATAATTTCTTTTTCGGCTTCAAGGGCTTCATGTTTATGCTGTTCTTCTCGTTCGAGGAATTTCTTTTTCTGAATTTCTTTTTCCTTTAATCTTGTTTTTTCGACTTTTTGTAGAAACAACAATATCCAGAACCAAACAAAAATAAAGAGCAGAATAAAATACCCGATAATGGCACCTGTTGATTTATACCAGGGTGGTAAAATTGTAAAATTAAAGGGCTGCGGACTTGCAACAACATCGTATTTATTTTTGGCTTTGACCCTAAAGGTAAAGCTGCCGTCGGGTAGGTTGGTGTATTCTTTGATTGATTCGATTTGCCAGTCGGACCAATCGGCATCAAAGCCATCGAGTTGATATGAAAAAAGGGTTTCGCTATTGTCTTCAAAAAATAAGCCGGTAAAGGTAAATCTTAACGAATTATCGCGGTGAGCTACCGTAATGTTATTGTTTTTAGGTTCTTTGTTGTCGCTGAACCACAAACCGTTATATAATGTTTTGCCGCTTTCGAATATCGATACTGAGTTGAGTACTGCATTAAATCCTCTTCGGTAATCAACTGCCAATTTTGGGTTATAATGGGCAAATCCTTTTTCGAGCGCAATTAAAACGTTTGAATCATCAATGGGATTAAAGTGAAAAAAACTGCCGATAAACCGCCCCCTCAATTTATTAAACGGGTACGATACTTTTGAATAGGATCCGTCTTCGAGCAAGCGAAGCACGCCACCTTCGTAATTATTTTGCACGTACCAGATGTTGTTATTCTGATCTTCTTGTAAATACTGGATGTTTTGATTATCAAACAGGTTGTTATAAAAAACCGATTTGTAAAAATTATCTTTAGCCGGATTGTATTGATAAATGCCCATACTGGTGGTTAAAATAATATCTCCACCAGGCATTTGCTTGATTTTGTTCATGTAATTCGAAGGCAATCCATCATCAACGGTGTATTTTTTTATGAGTACAAGGCTGTCAATATCGGATGTGAATTGATACAGTGATAATCCATTAAAGGCGTGGCTTACCCATACTTGACGGTTGGGGGTTATTGCTATTTCTTGGCATGAGTAATCAACGCCTTTAAGATTACCAATATGCTTTAGTGTTTCATTTTGTATTTCCCACAATTCCATCCCATTGTAGGTGCCTTCGATGTAAAAATTATTGGTCGACGGGATTTTATTAAATGCCCAACAACCGGGTATGTTGCTAATTTGTAACCCTTTTGTATTCTCAATCAAATAGCTCCCGTTGTTGTGCCCGCAGTATAATAAATTGTTAATTATTTGCAGACTCCAAACCTGTCCTGCTGTGTTTTCGACCAACGAAAAGTTGTTTGCATTGAGGTTGGGTTGTTGAAATTGGTCAAGGGTACACCAAAACAGCCCCTGGTTTGTGCCCAGGTATATTTTATTGTTGTAAGTTATTGAAGTGTATCCTGTTCCTAAGTCATAAAAATCTTGCATCAATGAAATGGGAGAATTGATTTCAACATAGTCGATTCCATTGTCGAGGCCTAACCATAAATTACCGTCCAAATCGATGTTCATGCTTAAGATGGTATTATTTTGTAAGCCTTTTTCGCGGTTAATTATCTGTATCACCTTTCCTTGCTTATTGCAAATAACTAAGCCGTTTTGAATGGTGCCGAAAGCAAAATGATTTTCGTCGATTTCGACACTTGAGTAAATTTGATATTCCTGAAGCAATGGGTTAACTTCGGTATCCCATGGTTTAATTTCAAATCCATTATAAATGAATAGGCCTTTATTTGCTGTACCAATCAGTACTTCATCGTTGTTCAATGGTAAAACTGACCATACTTCGGTATTGATAAAAAAATCGCCATCGGGAATTTTTCGTAAAAAGCCGTTTCTGTACTCCATTAATCCGTTCTCGCGATCAAAAACATACAAAACTCCGTTGATGTAATACGAAAAATGAAACTTTGAACGAGGCGTAACTACCGAAATTGTATTGTTTTCGTAAAAGTATAATCCTTCAAATGCTTGGAAAACAACCCCAAAAGGGCCCTCGTGAATTTTCCATATATCGCCAAAGTTTTTATTTTCGGCAGGTACTGAGTCTGTTAGTGATATGTATTTAACCCCGCCAACAGAGTCGTTTGTAAAATAGCCAAAATCGTTATAAGCCCCCACGTATAAACGTTGTTGTTGTTCCGAATAATAAACCGAACGAATATTTGATCCGTTAGGAACGCCAAATAAATTCCAGAATTGCCCGTCGAAGCGGAGCAGGCCACTGTTGTTCCCAAAATATAATACACCATTACTGCCCTGAGCTACCGACCAATTTTGCGTACCAGCGTTGTATTCCATTCGCTTGAAATTTTGGATGACCGGAACTCCAATTTGCTTTACGGTACCCTTTGATAGTAGTGGGAATAGGAGTGCAATGACCAAAATAATAACGTGGGAAAATGCTTTCCTATGATGAAACACGATATTTGATTTGATGTATTTTGTACCCATGGTATATTGTATTGAAATCTTTCTCAATATATTCATATTTCTTAACATATTAAGCAGGATACCGATTGTTTTCGGCATCGTACCGAATTTTAAACGAATTAAGATTATCACATTCCGGATATTGCTATATTTCGGTTCGAAAAAATAAAATTGAAAATATGAGATCACACGAAATTGAGTACAAAATTATTGGTCACGATGTACAACTTGTAGAAGTGGAACTTGACCCCGGCGAAACTGTAATTGCCGAAGCTGGTACCATGCTTTACATGGAGCCTGGTATTGATTTTGAAGCAAAAATGGGCGATGGTTCTACTCCCGGTGAAGGACTATTTGGGAAATTACTCAAAGGTGCTGGTCGGTTAATTAGTGGAGAATCATTTTTCCTAACTCACTTTACCAACCGTAATTATAGTGGGAAAAGCCATGTTTCATTTGCTGGACCTTATCCCGGAACCATTATCCCACTCGATTTACAAAAGATGGGTGGTAGCGTTACCGTTCAACGCAGTGCCTTTTTGTGTGCCGCTATGGGAACTAAAGTTTCAGTTACCTTGAATCGAAAGTTGGGTGCAGGGTTTTTTGGTGGCGAAGGGTTTATTCTACAACGTCTCGAAGGCGATGGCATGGCATTTATTCATGCAGGAGGTAGTGTTATCGAACGTGAATTACATGGCGACACATTGCGTGTTGATACCGGTTGCGTGGTTGGCTTTAGCAGTGGAATTGACTTTGGTATACAACAAGCCGGAAACTTGAAATCAATGGTGTTTGGTGGTGAGGGACTTTTTCTAGCAACACTCAGCGGGCATGGCAAAGTGTGGATACAATCAATGCCCATCAGTAAATTAATACGCGAACTGAGCAGGTTTGGTGGTAATCAGCGTAAAGAGACAGGAGGTTTGCTAAATCAATTTTTGCAGGATTAGTAACTGTTTCAAGTTCAATAGATTATTTATTGCATAAGTTAATTCGTTTTTACTCTAACCCTTTGGTGCTTAACAAACCACAGGCAGCGTAAATGTCCTGTCCGCGCGAGGCACGAATGGTAGTCAATATCCCTTTCTTGTTCAGGGCGTCTTTAAATTCCTGTAAACGGTTTTCATCGGTGGGTTGAAGTGGTGTGCCGGGTATGGGATGAAAACGAATAAGGTTTACGCGGCTTTTGATACCATTGAAAAGCCTTGCCATTTCTTTCACATGTTCGGGCGTATCGTTTAAGCCGCCAAACACAATGTATTCGAACGATATTTTGCGTTGGCTATCAAATTCGAAGGAGCGGATTTCGTCAAGTACTTTTTTGATCGGATAGGCCAATTGAACTGGCATTAATTGTTGCCGTTCCTCATCGAACGGGGTATGAACGCTAATGGCCAAGTTGCATTTGCTCTCGTTCAAAAAGCGTTTTAAGGCCGGCACAATGCCAATTGTTGATACGGTGATGCGCCTCGGACTCATGGCATAGCCCCATTCGGCAGTGAGTATTTCGGTACTTTTCAGTACTTCGTTCAAGTTGTCGAAAGGTTCGCCCATGCCCATGTAAACAATGTTGGTTACTTTAGAAAACTCCTCAATCATGCGAACTTGGTTTACAATTTCGCCGGCAGTCAATTGTCCATTAAAGCCCTGCTTTCCTGTCATGCAAAATAGGCAGCCCATTTTACAGCCTACTTGCGATGATACGCACACCGTTACCCTGTTTTTGTCGGGAATCATGGCGGTTTCGATAAATTTTTGATGTGTAGTAGGGAAGAGGTATTTTTTTGTGCCATCGGTGCTTTCTTGCACTTTGACCGTAGCAACTAAGCCCACCTCGTATTTACTCGTTAACAGCTCACGGGCTTTTTTCGAGAGGTTGCTCATTTCGGCTATGGTCGAAATTTCTTTTTTATACAGCCAATCGGCAATTTGTTTGGCCGTAAATTTGGGTAAGCCCAGCTCCAAAACAAGACTTGTCAACTCGTTGAGGGTTTTTCCGAAAAGCGTTCCTTCGCTTTTTGTAGGGCTTGTTTTTTCGGATGTTTTAAGCGCTGGTTTTGTTGTTGGGTATTCGGTATTGGATATTTCTTTATTTTCTTCCATTTTAAAACAGCTTTATTCAATCTCAAAATTTCAATCACTGATGGTTAAAAGAATATTTCCGAAATGATATTTTCGTATTTAATTCCTTTCGAAATCAGAAGATCACGCATTTCGACCACCATTAGTGCACGCCCACAAAGGTAGTATTTATTGTGTTTTGGCAACTCGGTTTGGGTCTCAATCCACGATGTTACCCTGCCAAAGTAATCACCAAGGCCATCGGCACCCGAGTTGCAACGAATATAGTTTTCCTTTAGTGTGGTTTTAAATTCCCTTTCGAAATAGAAGTTTGAAGCCCCACGTGCACCATGTATAAGCTTGGTTGCCACAAAACCCGAACGAAGCATGGCGCGAAAAGGAGCTATGCCAGTGCCGGTGGCCATCCACCACATGGGTGTTTCACTTTTGGGTAAAAAACTGCCATAAGGTTTCGACACGAAAAGAGATTCGCCACTTTTTAAATTGGCTAGTTTAGGGGTTAATTCTCCTGTATTATTTAAATCGAATAAAACCTGTATTATTTGGTCGTTTTCACCACTACAAATACTGTAAATACGTGGTGCTATAGCTTGGTTGACTGTAATGGCTACCACATTTCCGGCCTTAAAATTGAACTGCTTTTCGAAGCTCAATAAGTATTTTTCGGGAGCAATTTCTTCGTTGTTTAATACCTCGTTTTTGAATAAATATTGCTCGCCTTTTATGTATTCTACCCTTTTGTTCATTAATTTTTAATTGAATAAAAAGCCAAAACACATTGAAGAAGAATAGGTTCAAAGCTTGATTTTATTTCTCTGTTTTTGTGATTGTTTGTATCAATGGAAAATTCGGTCATAACACCAAACTCTGTTTGGTAGATGAATGCTTTTATAAGCCCAGAATTTGTGGTGTTTTATAATTGGTTATTATGTGTTTTAGAGGCTGCAGGTTTAATTTTCACTAATCTCTCGCCAAATCCTATTTTTGTTGCAAACATAATTATCGATTGACTTATAATCTGAAGCAAATCTGTTTACTTTATTGATTATTAGAGTGTCTGAAACAACTGATGTTTGAAAATTGGAAGAAATTTTAAATACGCCATTTTCTGTTAAAATATAATCGTGATATAATAATTGGATATAGCCCGAACTGTACAAGTTCAAAGGTGCTATCCGGTCGCATCGGAATGTTTTACTTGTATCTAAACCTTGCCCCAACCAATGTTTTTCTTTATTAAAAGTTAATCCATAATTTTCTTGTAGGAGTGCAGAAAGCGAAGGAAGGATATCCAAATGAGTTGAAACACCCTTAAATATTTCAGGTTTAATAATCAAAGGTGAATAGATAATTAAAGGAACATGATAAGTATCCAAAGGGTTATCAAGAAATGCCATTACTGAATAATGGTCGCCAAAAAGAATAAAAATGGTATTGTCATAGTCCTCACGTTTTTTGTAGTTGTAGAAAAATTCTTTTAGTGCATCTTCAAAATAGAATAATGAGCCTAAGGTTTGGTTGTCTTTTCTCTTAAATGGACTATTTTCAAGGTTTAATTTTTTCAGTCTTGATTGTATAAAATTGCTTTCATAATAATCTTTTGAGCAAATATTGTAGGGCTCATGCATATTTAATGTCATCAAAATATTCAAATATGGCTGATCTGGTTTCTTCTCATTCAGGTAATCAAACCATTGATTAAATAATGCTTTATCATCGTAGCCCCAATAAAATCCTTTTGGAATTCTTTGCCAAGGTGCAACATATTTAACAGAGTCAAACTTTGATTGATCCACAAATAAGTCGATATTTTGTTCCTCTAAAAAAAACTGATATTTATCGAAAGCACCCCATCCGCCATAAAAAAATGAAGTAGAATAATTATTTTTTCTAAGTTCTTTAATCAAACTGTTATGGTTAGGGTATATTTTTCCAAATAATTTTTCACCATTAAAATTCACAAAACCTCTTTCGAGCGTTCCTGATGTTAATGAACCCAATACATTTGGCAATACGCCATAGGTTCTGCAGCAGTTGCTTAAAAAGTTTTCCCAATATAGTCCATTTGATGCCAATGAGTCTACAAATGGCATTAAATGAAGGGTGGTGGGATGTAAACCGGCAAAAGAACTCGCCAAACCCTCAGCAATAATAAACACAATATTTGGGGCCTTTTCAGAACTTTTAAAGTATTGACCCAACACATTCGGATATTCTTTATTATGCAATAAGGGATAGTTTGTTGATTCAAAATTAAAGTCTTTACATTCACGATGATAATTATGAATGGCGATTAATAAATCTTTTGAATCTAAGTCCTTATTCGATTTTTCTGATTCTATAATACTTTTAACAAAATGCACAGTTTTGTTATTTGCGATATAAAATTCATGTTGACTGCTAAATTTAAAGGAAGGTTTGTAATAGTATTTATAATTTTTGGCGGCAACAACTATAATGCATAAATATAAACCTACGATTATATAATTAAGCCATTTTTTTAACTTTATTTTTTTCCGTAAAAAAAGATAGCTTGCAATATAAATTGGGATAGTTAAATATAACAACCATAAAAGGTTCCGATGTGTACCGCTCTCGATTTCAATTAAGTGCCAAATTTCGTCAAATGAAAATTGAAATAAAACACTGGTTAGAAGATACTCTGCAGAAATATAAAAATGAGTAAGGCAACTGCTTATAAGAATTGCAATAGTCCAAACAATAAAATAGATGGTATTACTCAGTTTTGTACTTTTTAAAGAGATTAAAAAGTATGGAATAATAAAAATAACCGAGATTAGAATTGCAAAATAGGCATCTAGGTTTATACTATTATTGAGCAAAGTATTGAACGAAACATCATGTATCCCATAGTGT
>DATERL010000149.1:0-40010 GCA_035271585.1 Prolixibacteraceae bacterium | reverse complement strand
TTTTCGGAGTATATTGAAGGTTCGGGCAACGATAAAGCGCTTGAAATCTACAATCCAACTAAAAACTCTATTGACCTCAGTAATTACTTTGTCGCCCGTTTTAGTAACGGTGAGGGTACTTATACGTCGGGCGGTATTACTCGGTTAAGTGGAACCCTTGAGCCTTATAAAACTTTTGTTTTGGTTAATGGGCAAACCACATCCACCGAATCTTCGCCGGCTTGTAATCCTGCTCTTCAGGAATTGGCCGACCAGTTGGATATTCCTTATCCTTCGCCTACCCACATGAACGGTAACGATGCTATGGCCTTGTTGAAATCAGAAGATGGTATCGAAGCCAATGCCGTACCAGTCGATTTGATTGGCCAAATTGGATTGGGTGCAAAAATTAAATCGGAAGAGGGCTGGGCTCCCTATACCGACACTGTAATTACTTACAGCATTGGCGATGTAGAGTACCAACACACGGTAAGTGATTATATTATAAGGAAAAAGGATGACTCAGGAAAAGCGGGTAATGGTCCTTATTGGTTGGCATGGACAAGAGATCACACCCTTCGTCGTAAGTACGAAGTGTTCGAAGGTGTAAAAGAAAACCCTGCTCAATTTAACGTGAGCCTAGAGTGGGATACTGTTTCGGTAGCAGTTGAAGGGATTAACGATGTGACTGGCGAAACTTATACTTATCGTGTATACAAAGATATTTGGGATGGTTTGGGTAAACATGACTGCATTGTTACCGATCCTGATTTTAAAAATAGCGTTAAAAATTTCCAAAGTGCCAATGTGAATGTATTTCCAACGCTGGTACAAAATCAAGCGATTACTATCCAGTCGGTTGAGTTGATTAATAATGTGGTAGTTTATAATCTAAAAGGTGCCGAAGTCTTGATTCGCCAATTTGAGCCCTCCAATCAAGTTGAATTGACTTTGCCAGGTTTGAACAAAGGAGTTTACTTTGTGAAAACAAGCACTGTTGAACAAACTCAACGCGTGATAAAAATAGTCATTCAATAAATCATAATATATTGAACAAAACAGGTACTCATTGGTAGTACCTGTTTTTGTCTTATGTTGTAATATTTTATAAAATGAGATACCTCGTTACGTCAATAATTCTGATGTTTTTTATACCTCAATTTGCATTGGGACAATCATTAATATTGGGAAAAATTAAGGATGCCAATAGTGGTGAAACTTTAATAGGTGCTAATATTTTAGTGAAAGGCACAACACAAGGAACGGTTTCTGATATTGAGGGCAATTACTCATTTAAGCTTCAAAAAGGGACCTACGAATTGCAGATTTCGTACGTTGGTTATAAATCCGAAACGACCAGTATCAATGTTGATAACAAAAATATATTTCTTAATTTTTCGCTCAAGCCCGATCTTCAAATTGACGAAGTTTTGATTGTGGCCGATATTGCGAAGGATCGTGAAACGCCCGTAGCTTTTACCAATGTGCTGCCCGCTAAAATTCAGGAAGAACTGGCGGGTCAAGATATTCCCATGGTGTTGAATTCAACGCCCGGGGTATATGCCACGGCGCAAGGTGGAGGCGATGGCGACGCCCGCATAACCATTCGGGGCTTTAACCAACGTAACGTGGCAGTAATGCTCGATGGAATTCCGGTTAACGACATGGAAAACGGCTGGGTTTATTGGAGTAATTGGTTTGGTCTTGATGCGGTTACTAGAAATATTCAGGTGCAACGCGGATTAAGCGCCTCCAAACTTGCTTTGCCTTCGGTGGGCGGCACACTTAATATTATTACCAAAGGTGTTGAAAATAAGGCGGAACGAACCATCAACCAATCGGTTGATCAATACGGAAAAATTCAAACCAATATTGGTTTTACATCGGGAATGCTAAAACATGGCTGGGGCATAACTGGCGCTTTTGCTTATAAAAATGGCAATAGCTGGGTTGATGAGCTTTATTCTAAAGGTTTTTTCTTCTATCTTAAAATTGATAAACGGTGGAAAAATCACATCACATCGGTAAGTGCTATGGGAGCTCCGCAACAGCACTCCCAGCGTTCATTCAAGCGTACCATTGCTAAATACGACACTACTTATGCCCGACAAATGGGTGCCGAGGCTTTTCCCAAAATTAATAACATGGGCATTGGTTACAATCAGCATTGGGGCTACTTAAAACGCGATCGGTACGACGAAAATGCCCAAAGAGAAGTGATGCAAGAAAAAGCGAATGTTTACCACAAACCTCAGTTCAGCGTGCGCGATTTCTGGAGCATTGGTAATCAACTCACCATTTCAAATATTATGTATTTGTCGTTGGGAAACGGTGGTGGAGATGGAACGCGCTCAAGTATTAAAGAGACACAACTAATACAAGATCCCTTGCGTGACGATTACGGGCAAATAGATTGGCAAAGCATGTACAATGCCAATAGTAAGCCAACAAAAAATGCTTTTGGTTATGTTTATCCTATAAACAACACCTACAGCGATTCGTTATACGTGTCGGATAATTACATTACAAGAGCTTGCAACGATCATGTATGGTTCGGTTATCTTGGAACCGCTACCTATAAGGTAAACGACTTGTTGACCATTTCGGGCGGTGCCGATGTTCGTTCTTATACAGGTATTCATTACACCACAATTCAAGATTTATTGGGCGGCGATTACGCAGTTGATACAAACGACAAACGCAAAAATTATAATGCTGATCCTTCGCTTGCCATGAGTTACGTGGGCGACACCATCTATTTTTACGACCGGGGATTGGTTCGTTGGGGAGGCTTATTTGGTCAGGTTGAATATACTACCGATTTTATTTCAACCTTTTTAAATATCAGTAGCGCCTATACAGGATATAAAAAAGAAGATTACTTTGGAGACCTTAATTCTCCTTGGGTTTATACACCTAGTTTTACCCTTAAAACCGGTGCTAACTTCAATATCTCAAAAAGTTCAAACGTGTTCTTTAACTTAGGTTATTTGTCAAAAACGCGCGATTATAAATACTTTTTCAAAGGCCATACTGCTGAGTTGAGCGATAATATTGAAAACGAAAAAGTAAAAGCTGTTGAAGTAGGATACCATTATGGCTCGCCTCGCTTTTCGGCCAATGTAAACGGCTATTTCACACAATGGCAAAACAAACCCACCAGCAGGGTTTATTCAACTTATATTTTAAAGCCTGGCAACGAAGGTTATAATGCCGATGACTTAGAAAGTAATAGCATCAGAACTTATGCCGATATTCCGGGTATGGATGCTTTGCACATGGGGCTTGAGTTCGATTTTATATACAAAGTTTTATACAACCTTGAGTTACAAGGTTTAATTTCGTTGGGCGATTGGACATGGGATAAAGCAATTCAAGGTTTGCAGTTTTATAACTACGATAACAATAGGCCTACTCATCAAATCGACTTTGACGCTACCGGTATTCACGTGGGCGATGCGGCACAAACACAACTTAGCGTGGCAATAAGATACGAGCCAATTAAAAATATTTACATCAATGCTCGTTTGACTTATTTTGACCGTTATTACGCCGATTTTTCACCCGAATCGACCACCGACAAAGACGGAAATCCAGTCGATTCGTGGAAATTACCATCCTACTCACTGCTTAATTTGCATGCTGGGTATAATTTTAGGATTAAACCCATTGATAAAATATTTTTCAGTTGGCGTGTTAACGTGTTGAACGTGTTGAATACTAAGTATATTTCCGATGCGGTGAATAACGATTCATACAGTGAGTTGCCTTATCAGAATTTTGATGCAAAATCGGCTACTGTATTTTTTGGTGCACCCCGTAATATTTCAACTTCGCTGCAAATCAGGTTTTAAAATAACAAATGAAGACGGATGTGAGGACGATGATTTTTAGCTTTTTTCTGCTGTTTTTTACAGTAGTTTCAATGAATATGTATGCGCAGGAAACCGTTGCTTCGGCGCGCCAGAAAGTAAACCAAACCATTACGGTTGGTGGTATTGTAAGCAATGGCCCAGAGTTGGGCGGTATTCGATATTTTCAAGACCATACCGGAGGTTTGGCTGCCTACGATTATAATTTAATGTTAAACGTGGTGCCCGGCGATTCGATTATAGTTACTGGTAAATTGGTTGACTATAGCAACTTGCTTGAAATAACGCCCATAACTTCGGTAACCGTGGTTTCGAGTGGAAACAAACAATATGCTCCCATCGAAATTACAATTGGTGAAATAGGTGAAGTGTATGAATCACAGGTTATTAAAATAAAGAATGTGGTTTTTGATAATGCCGGAAGCTTATTTCAGGGTAACAAAAATTACAACTTCAGGTCAAATGGTGAAATGAGCCTTGTTCGGATAAATCGTGATTCGGAGGGAATTATTGGTCAAATTGTTCCATCGGGCGAAGTGGACTTGCTTGCTATTTGCTCGCAATTTTCGTACACAGCAAACGATGTTCTTACCGGATATCAACTCTTATCCCGTACCATGGCCGATTTTATCACTGAGGGAGATATTCGATTAACTTCGCCAATAAGCGTTTCCAACATTAGTAAGCAAGGTTTTAATTTAAGCTGGAATACCAATGCTACAGGCAGTTGCCAAGTTGTATATGGATTTGCAAACCACCCCGACTCATTAATTCATAAGGCGACGGGAACAGTAACTAAGTTTGGCAGTGAATTCCTTAACAAAGTTGAATTAACAGGCTTACCTGCCGGCTCCATTGTATTTGCCAATGCTTATACTTTCGACGATGGCGATACTGCGCAGTCGACCATTAAAGCTTATGCAACAGAGTCCAACTCATCGGGTGAAATGCTGGCCTACTTTAACACCGAAGTCGATCATTCGGTTTCAAAAGGTGTTGATGCTATTTTTTTGAACCGAACCATCGACGATACACTGATTGCTTACATCAACAATGCAAGCGAAACCATCGATTTTACCATCTATAATTATAATAATCAGAATATTAGTGACATAACAGTGGCGCTAAATGCAGCCCACGCACGAGGAGTTAAATTGAGAATTATTAGTTGTGGTACGGCCAATAACTTTGGTTTCGAGGAGTTAACCGAAACTGTGCCTTACATGAAAAGTCCCGATAAAAATTCCCGTGATGGTCTTATGCACAACAAGTTTGTGATTTTCGACGCCCATTCAACCAATCCTAATGTTCCGATTGTTTGGACAGGTGCCACCAATTTTACCGATGGTCAAATTAATACCGATCCAAACAATGTAATTATTATTCAAGATCAGAGTCTTGCCTTGGCTTACGAAATTGAGTTTGAAGAAATGTGGGGTTCAGTAGATGAAACACCTTCGCCCGAAAATGCACGTTTTGGAATGTTTAAAAAAGACAATACTCCTCACGAATTTATTATAGGAGGTAAGCGGGTTGAGTGTTATTTTAGCCCATCGGACGGAACCAACCAAAAGCTGCTTGAAGCCATCAATTCTGCCGATAGTGATTTAAGCATTGCAAGCATGTTGATTACTCGCACCGATTTGGCATATAGTATTCGCGATGCTAAAGAGCGCGGCGTTGCCGTTAATATTGTTACAAACGCCGCTGGCGATAATACCGACCAGGTAAACGAAATTTTATTGGGTGCATTAGGTGCCGGGCATTTCGTTTATAACCAATTTGTGAAAGGCATTATGCACCATAAATATGCTGTCATCGACCAGTCGGCTCCCAATTCCGACCCGATTTTAATTACCGGTAGCCACAATTGGAGCGCATCGGCCAATGATCGTAACGACGAAAACACGCTTATCATTCACGACCAAACCATGGCCAACGTTTATTATCAAAACTTTGTTAAGTTATTTCAGGATAATAAGGGCTCGTTTACCGAGATAACTAATCCACCGCTTGCCGTTAACGATATTGTTTCGGTCGAAAAAAACGGTATGGTGATTATCGATGTTTTGGCTAACGATCAAATACTGGGCACAGTTGAATTGAGCATCGAAACTGGAGCTGTTCATGGTAATGCTTATATTCCTTTTACAAATCTCAACACAATTGCCTATCAGGCGCAAAACGATTTTGTTGGTACCGATAGTGTTCAATACCGAGTACGCTATTCGACCGAACCCAGTTTAAGCGATGTGGCCACCATTATAATTGAGGTTGGAACCAACGGTATTACTCAAATTAAGCAAAGCAGTTCCGTTGGTTTTTATCCCAACCCGGCGCGCGACCATTTTCGCATGGTAAGTGAAACCCCGCTTGTTCAATACGAAATTTTTAACATTACAGGTGCTCGTCTTACATCGCTTGTTGTTGAACCTGCAAACCAAGTTAAGGTCGATATGTCGAAGTATGAAAGTGGACATTACTTTGTGAAAGTTGAACAAGCCGATGGCGCTGTTTATATTGGTAAAATTGTTGTTGAATAGCAATTCTAATGAGATTTTATATTTATTAGTGACTATTTACTACTTAGTTTAAGTGTTTATTATTAGTGCTTTGCATTAGTGTTTATTGCGATAATAAATAATTTATAGAAATGCTTATAGGCCTTTGTTCATCGTTTTTACATTGAAAAGATAAAAAAATAAACATAGCAAACATCATCTGTAAAGAATGCTCGATTTTATTTACAGATGGTGCCTTTTTAATATTGGATTTTGAAGGCTAAACGGTAAATTGCTATTTCTTTTATTTTTAATCAGAACGAATATTTTCCTTCATCATTGATTCTAATGGGTATGAAAAAATTTAATTTATCGCTACATATTTTCAGGCGTGACCTGCGGCTCGACGATAATTCTGCGCTACTGGCCGCCCTCGAAATGTCGGAGCAGGTTATGCCTGTTTTTATTTTTGATGAGCGACAACTCGAAAATCCATTTCATGGCAGCAACAGTTTTCAATTTATGATGAACTCGTTGTTGGAACTCAATCAGCGCTTAATCGAAAAAGGTTCTCGTTTGTATTTTTTTAAAGGGGTAGCTCACGAGGTGTTGGAACAAATACTTGAAAAAACAAAAGCCCAAGCTGTTTTTGTAAATCGCGATTATACGCCCTTTAGCCGTCAGCGTGATGAACAAATTGCCAGTGTTTGTCAAAAACATCAGGTAGAATTTAATACCTATGCCGATGCTTTGATCAACGAGCCCGAGCAGGTGTTGAAAAACGACGGGAATCCCTACTCGGTGTTTACCCCTTTCATGAGAAAAGCCCGGTTTAATCCTGTGACAAAACCGATACCGAATTCTTTTTCCAACTATTTTAAAGGCCATGTAAATAACAGCAGTGAAATCGATGATCCACAAAAGTTATTAAAATCCGAAAATCCAAATATTTTGCTGAATGGCGGACGTGAAGAGGGTTTGGCTTTACATGAAAAGCTTCATGGTTTGTTTAATTACGATGTTGACCGAAACCTGCCGGCGGTAAATGGGATTTCGCTATTATCGGCCCATCATAAGTTTGGCACCGTTTCAGTAAGGGAAAGTTATTGGCGTATTGTTGATGAACTTGGCCCGGAACATACGCTTATCAACCAATTGTACTGGCGCGATTTTTTCAGTCATGTGGTTTGGAATTTTCCCCATGTTTTGGGAAAGGCCTTTAAGTCGAAATACGAGAATTTAGCATGGGAAAATGACCAGGTGAAATTTGAAAAATGGTGCAAGGGTCAAACGGGCTTTCCCATTGTTGATGCGGGTATGCGCGAGCTAACTACCAGCGGTTTTATGCACAACAGGGTACGCATGATTGTGGCTTCGTTCCTGACCAAAGATTTGCACATTGACTGGCGTTGGGGCGAACGCTTTTTTGCAAATCACTTGATTGATTACGATCCGGCGGTAAACAATGGCAATTGGCAATGGGCTGCTTCAACCGGTTGCGATGCACAGCCCTACTTCCGGATTTTTAACCCGTGGAGCCAACAGCAAAAGTTTGATTATCAATGTTTTTACATTAAAAAGTGGGTGCCCGAGTTAAGTGAGTTGTCGGCCAGCGATATTCATAAGTTGCAGCAATTGCCTAACCTGCTTGCGCCCAATTATCCACGTCCTATGGTCGATCATTCCGAAAGATCACAAACGATAAAGAAAATTTTCAAAGATTTGGTTTAGCTTTTCAATACGAACAAAAAGATGGCTGTCCAGTGGCAAACGCTGCCACCAATCACCATCAAGTGCCAAATAAGGTGTGCGTATTTTAATTTTTCCTTTTTGAAGAAAATAATTCCCAGCGAATAGAAAAGTCCGCCTGCAAAAATTAAAACCAGGCTCATGGTCGACAGGTTGTTGAATAATGGAATAATAAAAAATAACAGCAACCAGCCCATAATTACGTACGATATAATGACGAAAACATTTACGCCCCGTTCAAACTTGTTGGGGATAAACGCTTTTACCAGTATGCCCGACAGTGCCAGTCCCCATTCAATTCCAAACATAAGCCAGCCCCATTTATTTTGGATTATCGACAGCGCCAGTGGGGTATAGGTTCCGGCAATAAGCAGGTAAATGGCAATTTGATCGAAATTGTGGAAAAAATCTTTCGCTTTTCCATGCTTCAGCGCATGGTTCATTGTTGATGAAAAGTAGAGTAGGATAAGGGTTGCTCCAAAAACCGAAGTGCTGACTATTAATAATGAACTGCCCTGCAAAACTGCAAAAACAATAATTACTACTGTGGCTGCTATGGCCATTAAAAGACCAACTCCGTGCGATAGGGCATTGGCCAATTCTTCGTTTTTTGTAAATCGTGGTTCCAACATATAAAAACTATTTCAATATTTAATTCTTTTAAATAAGTGGGCTGAACTAAAATGTTCTTTCAAAAAAAAACAAAGTGTGGTACACAAATGAACATAAATTAATAGTAACTATGGATAATAAATAGCCAATTGAAAATAATAAATTACTTATCAATTACCCGTGGTAAAGATAGAAAGCCTTTTAATTATCGCTATAAAAAAAGGAGTACCATCTGAGTACTCCTTTTTTATATTTGGTTAATGAATATTTGGGTTAAAAATCGAATGCTTTTCTATTTCACCGCTTCGTTGTATTTTTTTTCAACAGCCTTCCAATCCACAACTTTCCAAAAGTTGCCCACATAGTCGGTGCGTTTGTTCTGATATTGAAGGTAGTAAGCGTGTTCCCACACATCGAGATTCAGTATTGGTGTTCCTTTTTGTTTAGCGATATCCATTAAAGGGTTATCCTGATTGCCAGTGGCACTAATAAACAGTTTGTTATTACTATCAACAGCCAGCCACGCCCAACCGCTTCCGAAACAGGTTTTTGCTGCTGTTTCGAACAGTTCTTTAAAGGCATCGAACGATCCAAATGTTTCATCGATAGCTAATTTTAGTTTTCCGGCAGGTTCGCCGCCACCCTTTGGTGACATTCCTTCCCAAAACAGGTTGTGGTTATAAAAGCCACCGCCATTATTGCGAATAGCAAGCGGATATTTACTCACTTCCGAAAAAATTTGCTCGAAGCTTGAATGGGTCAACCCTTGCTCTTCGGCTGCTTTCATAAAGTTGTTGAAATAGGCTTTGTGGTGCCTGGAGTAGTGGATTTCCATGGTTGTGGCATCAATAAATTCAGTTAATGCATCGTAGGAATAATTCAGCTCAGGAAAAGTAAAAGTTTTTTGTTTTTGTGCATTGCACGATGTCCCAACGGTTAACGAAACAAAAAACAATAATATGGATATTGGTTTCATAAATAAATCGATTTAATTTTAAAAAATATTGAATAACATAAGGTAAAACAGTTCAAGTGTAAAATTGTTTTATCGCAATCGAAAGCTTTTTAATGCGATAATTTTGTGTTTAAAATCGTTTTAACTTTTGTTTTTTTTAAACACCTTTACCCATGAAATAATTTCAATTGATTTATTGCTGAATAAAATGATAAAATATGGCAGATAGACTCTCCGATCCAATCGGACGCCTCTTGGGACTGAGGTATAAATCGCATCCTTGGCATGGTGTGCATATTGGAAACAATGCTCCTGACGAAGTTGTTGCTTTTATTGAAATGGTTTCGACCGATACAGTAAAGTACGAAATTGATAAAGAGAGTGGCTATCTGAAACTTGATCGACCACAAAAATACTCCAGTTTATTGCCCGCTCTATATGGCTTTATTCCGCAAACATTTTGTGGTAATCGGGTGGGCGAATTTTGTTCTTTTAAAACCGGAAGGCCCGGGATTATTGGTGATGGTGACCCCATTGATGTTTGTGTTCTAACTGAAAAAACCATCGCTCATGGCGATATTTTAGTTGAAGCCCGTCCCATTGGTGGTTTTCGTATGATTGACCGCAGCGAAGCCGACGATAAAATCATTTGTGTTTTGCGTAACGATGTGGTTTACAGTAACTACAAAGATGTTTCGGAATTGCCCGAAATTGTAGTAAAAAGGTTGAAGCACTATTTCTTGACTTATAAAGATTTACCAGGAACGGCTATGGTGGCCGAAATTCCCGACACTTATGGCGCTGAAGAAGCCCGTAAAGTAATACGGTTGGCCATGGAAGACTATAGCGAACGCTTCGATAACCTTGGTTCTTTGTTGTATGGTAAATAGAAAAGTGGTTTCACCTGGAACAAAAAATTGAATATTGATGGCAGATCAACGGCTGGGCAAAGAATTCTTTTTGGGCGATGCTGTTGAGGTGGCACAAAACCTGATTGGAAAAACAGTGGTTCGTCGTTTCGATAATGGGCAAGAATTGCGTTGCATTATAACTGAAACTGAAGCATACCGTGGCGAAGACGATTTGGCTTGCCACGCCAGTAAAGGCCGCACACCTCGTACCGATGTCATGTACCACAGTGGTGGAGTAGTTTATGTATATCTTATTTACGGCATGTACTGGATGCTCAACTTTGTGACTTCGGAACAAGATTTTCCGGCAGCAGTACTTATTCGTGGGCTCGGAGGCATCAACGGTCCGGGTAGGGTAGGGAAAACGCTGCAACTTGACCGTTCGTTTTATGGCGAAAACCTTTGTAGCTCTTCACGAATATGGGTTGATAATGAAGGAAATAGTCCAATTATATCATCATCAACCAGAATTGGGATTGATTATGCTGGCTTGTGGGCTAAAAAACCATGGCGCTTTATTATTATTGAATAATCACTCCTGATAATAAACCCTTTTTACCCTTTGCGATACCGAGGTAAATACTTCGTATGGTATGGTATCGAGTATTTTTGCCAATTTGCTTGCGGGGTAATCGGCACCAAAAACAATCACTCGATCGCCTTCATTTACTTCAATATTAGTTACATCAACCATGCACATGTCCATGCAAACATTGCCAACAACGGGTACAAGTTCTCCGTTAATCAGTACTTTTCCAACTCCATTGCTCAGTCGGCGGTTAAAACCATCGGCATATCCAATGGGCAGGGTAGCAATTTTCATGTCGTGCAGTGCAGTTCCATTGCGCGAGTAACCAATACTTTCGCCTTTGGGCACCATTCGTATTTGCGATATGGTTGTTTTTAAGGTGCTCACGTTTTCAAGCACCTCCGAATCAATACTGCTAATTCCATACAAACCAATGCCCAGGCGTACCATATCGTACTGATTGTTGGGGAAACGTTCGATACCTGCCGAGTTGAGTGCATGTTTCATCACGTGGTGCATGGTGTTGTCCTGTATAATTTTGGCCAATTTATCGAATCGGTGAAACTGTATCTGAGTGAAATTATCTTCGGATGGATTGTCGCTGGCCGCCAAATGGGTAAATACCGAGCTGATGTGCAGCACGTTGCCTCGCTTCACTTTTTCGAGTAAATGCCGTATTTCTTCTTCGTTTTCAAAACCTAAACGGCGCATTCCGGTATCAATTTTTACGTGTATTGGGAAATTGCACACGGCGTTTCGTTGTGCCGAATTAAGGAATTGTTCTAATAATCGGATTGAATAGATGTTAGGTTCGAGCAAGTGTTCAAACATCATGTCGAAACTGTGTTCTTCGGGGTTCATTACTACTATGGGGATCGATATGCCTGCTTTGCGCAGGGAAACACCTTCGTCGGCAATGGCAACGGCCAAGTAATTTACTTGGTGGAACTCAAGCAAGCGCGATATTTCGGCCATCCCGCTTCCATAGGAAAATGCTTTGACCATGGCCATGGTTTTGACTCCAGGTTTCAGTAAGGCTTTAAAATGATTAAGGTTGTTTACCAATGCCGTAAGGTTGATTTCCAAAACCGTTTCATGTGCTTTGGCTTGCAATACCGATGCTATTTGGTCGAAATGAAATTCGCGAGCACCCTTGAGTAAAATTACTTCATTTTGCAAACCAATACTGGTCAGTTTTGACAAAAGATCGGCTGTTGAAGAGAAAAACAACGAACCATCGGCAAATAGGCGACTGTTGCGTTTTAGGTTAGGCCCAATGCCAATAAATCGCTCAATACTCCGAAGTTTAACCAATTGAGCCACTTCTTTGTACAATTCCTCATCGCTTTTTGGCGAAAAGAAAATATCGGAAAGAATGAGTGTTTTTGGCATAAAGTCCTGGCTGGCTTGTTGATCCAGTGTGTCGAGTGCTATCGAAAGTGAATTGATATCGGAGTTGTACGAATCGTTAATGATAATACATTGGTTAATACCCTGCTTGATTTCCATGCGCATGGCAATGGGTTGCAAGGTGCTGAAACGATTTAATATTTGATCTTGGTCTTTCCCAATGGCAATCAGTGCGGCCAAACAGGTTATGGCATTTTCGACCGAGGCATCGTCGCTGAATGGGATTGAAATGGCGTATTGCTTATCGCGCACTTGGCCAATAATTCCACATCCTTCGGGTACTTTTTGTACAAAATAGATAAACAGGTCGGCGGTTTCGTCCATCATCGACCAACTTATGGGGACAATGGGGCGTTCCAACATCATTTTTTGAACTGCGTTGTCGATGGGAACATAATCTTTCCGGTAAATAATGACTTCCGAATCTTTAAATAACTTCAGTTTTTCATCAATTTTTTGATCGATTGATTCAAAATTAGCTTGGTGAGCTTCGCCAATATTGGTGATTATTCCATAGCGAGGTTGAATAATTGCCTGAAGTTTTTCCATCTCGCCAGGTTGCGAAATACCGGCTTCGAAAAAAGCCATGTCGGCCTCGTTGTTGAGCAACCAAACCGAGTGTGGAACACCTACCTGCGAGTTGTAGCTTTTCGGACTGCGTATGATATGATAATCATCGACCAGCAATTCGCTTAACCACTCTTTGACAATGGTTTTGCCGTTACTTCCAGTAATGCCAATTACGTTGCCGGTAAAACTGTTCCGGCGCCAAATGCCCAGTTCATGAAGTGCTTTTAGCGTATCGGGAACCAATAAAACGGTAGCCCCGGGATAATTTTCGAGGTTTTTCTTTCCGTTCGATATCACGAAACTACGAACGCCTTTTTCGTAAGCTTTGCGCATATACTGATGCCCATCGTTGCGGCTGGTAAGCAACGCGAAAAAGAGAGTTTCTTTTCCAGATACAATGGTGCGCGAATCGGTCGACAGGTAACTAATGCTCAGTTCTTTGTCCGATTTAAGAACTTTAGCCTGAAGAATTGGGGCAATCGAAAGGTTGGTGATGATCATTATTTCTTATTTATTTGTTCGGTATAACATTCTCTACAAAGTGGTTCGTACTCGTTTTTCTCGCCTAAAACTACCAATTTTTCATCAAGTGACAATCGATGGGAGAAATTTGCGAGACTTCCGCAGCGCATACATATAGCGTGTACTTTGGTTACGTACTCGGCAATGGCCATTAATTGTGGCATGGGACCAAATGGTTTTCCTTGAAAATCCATGTCAAGACCCGCAATAATAACCCTTATTCCCATGTTGGACAGGGTGTTGCATACATCAACCAGCGCATTGTCAAAAAATTGGGCTTCGTCAATTCCAATTACATCAACGTTTCCCGAAAGCAATAAAATATTTGAAGCTGTATCGACAGGAGTCGATCGAATGGCATTCTCGTTATGTGAAACCACATCTTCCTGCGAGTAGCGATTGTCGATTACCGGCTTAAAAATTTCAACACTTTGTTTGGCAATTATAGCACGGTTTAAACGGCGAATCAACTCCTCGGTTTTCCCCGAAAACATTGAACCACATATTACTTCAACCCATCCCTTTTTTGGTCTTCCACTTAAATCTTTTTCAAGAAACATCGGATACATTTAACAGAAAAAAGTAATTTTACAATTCAACGGAACATTATTCGTTTTAAAAACAAATAATGGCCAATTTTGAAACTTTGAATATACTACATTTGAATCAAGAAATAAAAATCTTTGAACATTTGATTGCAAAAATATTATGGACAGAAAAATTATATTGGAATTAATAAGAAAAGATATCGATGAATTACAGTTGCTTGTCAGTGCTTTAGCTGTAAACTCCGATCCCGATAATATTTTATTGGAAATTACCACTTCAAGGATTCAAACGGTATTGCACCAGCTTTCATTGTTGAAAAGCAACGAAACAATAAAAATTGAAAAAACCGAAACGCTTACTTCAGTTAAAACGATTGAGCTAAAGTTCGAAAGTCAAAATTCTCAAATAGACAACGAACATGAAATTGTGGCTAAGACTGATGTACAACACAATTTTGAAGAAGATATTACTTCAAGCAAAGCGAGTGTGGCTTCGGCTGAAAAACAACCTGAAGTAACAAGTGGTAAAGCCGATGATAAAGTTGAAGAAATAATTTCGGATGAAGTGCTTGTTGAAGAACTCGAAGATGAACTAGTTGAAGAACCTCAACCTCAATCTGAACCTCAGTCTGAACCTGAAAATGAGGAGAAAAATCGACGTGTTTTTGGAGAGCAGTTTACAAAAGAACCATCGCTGAACGAACGTTTCTCCGATTTGAAACAAAACAGGGCTACCGTAATCAGTCAACCGGTAATCAGCATTCGAAAAGCAATTGGTTTAAACGACCGGTTTATGTACATCCGTGAATTGTTTGACAATGATACCGTAGTTTTTGAAAAAACGATCGATGCTATTGATAATGCAAAAAATATTGTTGAAGCACTTGAATACCTGGAGCAACACTTTAAATGGAAAAGGGATGAAATCAGCTTAAAGTTTATGGAACTGGTAAAACGTCGGCACGATGTTTAGTGCATGCTTTTGCCCCCTGTAAAGTGAAATTAAATTTGTAATTTAATCATCAATGTCGAAATTATATATTGTACCAACGCCAATTGGCAACCTTGAGGATATAACCCTCAGGGCAATACGTGTTTTGAAAGAAGCCGATTTAATTTTGGCTGAAGATACCCGTACTTCGTCAAAGCTTTTGCATCATTACGAAATCGAAACCCGATTACAGTCGCACCACATGTTTAACGAACATAAAACATCGGCCCATATTGCCGAGCGGATTTTAGCAGGCGAAACCATTGCTTTGATTTCCGATGCTGGAACTCCCGGAATATCGGATCCTGGTTTTTTACTGGCACGCACTTGTATTGAAATGGGGGTTGAGGTTGAAACTTTGCCCGGAGCCACCGCTTTTGTTCCTGCGTTGGTCAACTCGGGTCTGCCTTGCGATAAATTTTGTTTCGAAGGTTTTTTACCACAGAAAAAAGGACGGCAAAAACGCTTGAAAGAGTTGGCTGATGAAGGTCGCACCATGGTTTTCTACGAATCGCCCTATCGTTTATGCAAAGCATTGGAGCAGTTTGCCGAACATTTTGGAGTCGAACGGCAAGCAAGCGTTTCGCGTGAGCTTAGCAAGCTTTACGAAGAGAATGCCAGGGGTACATTGTTGGAGTTACTTCAGCATTTTCAATTGAAAACGGTAAAAGGTGAAATTGTAATCGTGGTTGAAGGAAAACCTAAGCCACAAAAATATTCCGAAGCCGATAACGACGATTAATTATACTTATGAATAATTCAAGGAATATTATAATTGATTTGTGCCATCAATTCTTGAATTGCCAATGGCTTTAATCAGTGGCAATTTGAAAGTTAGTATGAAAAACGGGCTTTAGCCCAATTTGATTTAGGGTAAAGCCCAGTTTGTTTGCTAATTTATTTCTTCCTACTTGAAGTTAGAGGCAATTGAATAATAACAATGAGTCAAGTTGTTTGTCAACCGACGGATCAACATTTAGGTAAAGTATGGATCCCCATTTTATTCTTTCACAAATGTTGTCGATTGTACTTTATTGCCATCAACTACACTCAACACGTAAGTTCCCGACATAAGTTGCGATATATCAATATCGTTGCCTTCACATAAGCATAAGTCCGAAACAATTTGTCCGCTAATATTCCTGATTTCAACCCTCGTATTTGCATTGGTATTCCCATTATATTCAAGGGTAATTAAATTGAAAGCCGGATTGGGGTAAATCTTCAAATTGTTATTTGTTTCAACAATTGTTTCAAGCGAAGTTTTAACCGAAGGATCGACCAACAGTAAGGTTCCAAAAATATCGGCTGTTTTGTAACTATCGTTTGCTTTTGCTTTGGGTAGGTAAATACTGCCAATAAAGTTTTCGCGTCTACTTTCTCCGTCATTATCGCAATAAGCCACGCTTAAACCCATCAGTTTGTTATGGTGAAGGAAAACACGACTGGCTTCGGGATTCGAAGGGTCAAATTTTTCGCTGTAGTTTTTAATGGCCATTTCCCAAGCGTAGGTATTATTGCCAATGCTATTCATTTTTACATTAATGTTGTCCTTAAGGTTGATGCCTTTGCATTTTTTATCCATATCGATGGCATCGTAAAAAATGCTGACGTGATAAGCAAAAGCATTGTAGTTGCACTCGTGGTCTCCCTTCGATCGGTTCTCGTCTAAAAAAATTTCCAAACAATCATCTTCATGCGCATTAACCATTGGGTTTGAAAAGTTATCCGATAAGGAGTCGTCAACAATTTCGGCCAATAAGTAGAGGTAAAGGCTATCCCAAGCCAATTTAAAACGCCCTTCAAAATCGCCTGCTTTCATTTTTTCGTTATAAGGAATCCATACCTGATCGATGGGGAACCATTCGGCATTAGCCCAACAGGCATCATCGGCTTTGCCATCAATCACCACAGGTTCAATCGAGCGATAAGCATACATAGTATCTTGTTGGGTGCGCTGAGCGAAAGCTATCGCTGTCCAAAGTGTTAATAATAAAATTGTAATTGAAAGTTTAAAAAATCGATTCATGCTGTCAAGGCCTTTCTTTAGTTAAATTCAAATACAAAGAAGCGAAAAATTAAGCCCCCATCCAAATCGAAATACTTTGGAAATGGAAAAGATTTCCTTATTTTCGTGTACCGACAATACCACATTCAATGAATAAATACAAACATCTTTTTTTCGATTTGGACAATACTCTATACGATTTTGAGCGAAATTCGTACTTGGCTTTAAAAATTGCTTTTTCGAAAATTGGTATCATGAAGCAACTCGATTCATTTGACGAGTATTTTGATGTTTACACAAAAATTAATGAATTGTTATGGGCCGAATACCGCGAAAAACGGATAGCCAAAGATCTTTTAAGGGGAAAAAGGCATATCGACAGTTTGGCTCATTTTGGAATAGTGCCAAAACTTGAAGCAACTCAAATCGATGATGTTTATTTGAGCGAAATGGCCTCACAAACAGAGCTCTTTCCTTATGCCGTGGAGGTGCTGAGCGAATTAAAAAACCGAGGTTACACGCTACATATTATCACCAACGGTTTTAAAGAAGTACAGCACGATAAGTTGTTAAATACAGGTTTAATAAAATTTTTGACGAACGTTTATATTTCGGAAGAGATAAAAGCACCAAAACCCTCACGCGAAATTTTCGAGTATGCGATAAAAAGCAGTAATGCCCGAAAAAAAGAGAGTTTAATGATTGGCGATTCGTGGGAAAGTGATATTATTGGGGCGAAAAAATTTGGCATCGATCAGGTTTTTTTTAAACTGAGTGATCAAGAAATTGATTTTGGAAACATGGGCGTACCTACTTTTACCATTACAAAGCTTGACGAATTATTGAATATTCTATAAACGAACACGATGAAAAAACTCATTAGAGCGATTGTTTTTTTAGTTATTGTTGGCGGTGCACTGGCAATATTTAAACCCGACCAAAGTAATTTCGAAAATTGGATAAATAACCATTCAGCCAAGCAAAGGGGCAATGCCCAAGGTGATAATATGGTCGAAAAATTGGTCGATAAGGGAGTAACTACGGCGACTCAATTACAGGTTTTGGCAACTTATAGGTACAGCAACCATTATGTTTTTGCTACGGTTGATGCGCATGCCAATGGCGAAAAAGTAAAGTACGTGGGCGCAGCTGGAACGTGGATTCAATTGCCTTAAAAAAACTATAGCTTTTGCGCAATGGCAACAAAAATCGGGAAATGATATTCCCCTTTTTTTGTTTCTTTCCTGTATTTTAAACTGCTGTCAAATGTGTGAATAGCAAAGCCGTTTTCATGTAAAAGTTTTTCAACTATTTTGCGTGAGAAACCAAAATGTGCTATTCCTTCGTTGTTCGAGTGAAAAGAACCGTCTTCTTCGTCCATGTCGATCCAGCAAAAGTATCCTCCGGCATGTAGCGCTTGATTAAATTTTGAAAGCAATACATCAAGGTTATTTATGTGGTGCAACACCAGCATCGATGCAATTACATCGAAACGTTGTTGTGGTAAATCATCGCTTAAAAAATCGGTTTTCAGGATGTTAACATTTTCGTAACGATGGGCATCGCGTTTCTTTTTCACTTGTTCGAGCATCCCTTCCGAGGTATCGCAAAAGGTTACACTTTGGGCCTTATCGATAAACTGAAAGCCCAGTAAACCTGTACCACTACCGTAATCGAGCAGATTAAAGTTAGGGGCGATTTCTATTGTTCGGCTTATTATTTTGGCGGCATTTTCTACCAATTTGTTGCGCTCAGGGTTTTGATCCCATGTTGTTGCTTTTTTGTCGAAAGTTTTTACTGATGTCATCGCTCAATAATTGTTTTTAAACTCCTATTTTTGTGGGTTGGTCGCTTGACCCGTTTTTATTTGTAATCGTTATCGAAATTTGCATTTAAACAAACACAAGCGTCAGATTGTTGCCTGCTTTTTTTGGCAATGATAATAAAAATTGGAAAAGGAGAAGAATGATGAATAGCAGAAAGATGTTTTGGTTATTACCAATTTTAGTGTTTTCAGCATCAGTTTTATTTACCGCTTACCGAAGCGATAAAGCTGATGAGAATATTGTAAAACCCCTTACGCCCCAAAAAGATGAGATGTTTCAAAAAGTAACACCTCCACCTGTACCCCGGCAAGTTTTTTTTGCTGGCGAAGAGGTGCCACTTAATCGTTTTGATGTGTTTGAACGTTTCGACCGTGAGCTAATTGTAAACTGTTACTTTCATTCTCAAACATTGCGTCTTTTAAAAATGGCACCCCGATATTTTAATATCATTGAACCTATTTTGAAAAGTTATAATATCCCCGACGATTTTAAGTACTTGGCTGTTGCCGAGAGTGGTCTTGATCCACGAGCACTCTCGCCGGCAGGGGCAGCGGGTATTTGGCAGTTAATGAAAGGTACTGCCCGCGATTATGGCCTCGAGGTGAACGACGAAGTTGATGAGCGTTACCATATTGAGAAAGCAAGCGTTGCGGCTTGTAAGTATTTGCTGGAATCGTACATAAAATATGGCGACTGGACAACCGTGGCAGCTTCTTATAATGCAGGTCGTAACGGTATCGATCGACAGGTGGAGCGCCAAAAAGAAACTCATTATTTCGATTTGTTGTTGACCGAAGAAACGAACCGCTATGTTTTTCGAATTTTAGTGCTTAAAACAATTCTCGAATCACCTGTTGAGTACGGTTTCCAAGTTGATAAAAAGGACAGATACCCCGAACTAAAATGCAAAACTATTGAGGTGAATACTTCGATTGCCGATTTTGCTGATTTTGCAAAACTTCATGGAGTAAATTATAAAATATTGAAGGATATGAATCCGTGGTTGCGTGACACCAAGCTCACCGTTTCTGGCGCTAAGGTTTATGAAATCAAAATATTGAACGAAAAGTATTTAGAGCGTTAATATCCATATCGATAAAAATGGCCAATAAAATCAATTCAGAACAACACGAACCCGGTATAATTAAAGTAAGGGGAGCACGGGTGCATAACCTTCAAAATGTGAATGTTGATATTCCGCGCAACCGCTTAACCGTTATTACAGGGCTAAGTGGAAGCGGCAAATCATCGCTCGCTTTCGATACTATTTATGCCGAAGGCCAGCGCCGTTATATCGAAACATTTTCGGCCTATGCTCGTTCATTTTTGGGAAACCTCGAACGACCCGACGTGGACGAAATTTCGGGTTTAAGCCCTGTGATATCGATCGAACAGAAAACCTCTAATAAAAACCCACGATCGACCGTGGGAACTGTTACCGAAATTTACGACTTTATGCGTTTGTTGTACGCCCGCGCTGGCGAGGCATTTTCGTACAACACGGGCGAAAAAATGGTAAAATATTCCGAACAGAAGATTCTTGATCTGATACAAGAGAATTTTCAAGGAAAAAAAATAATGGTGCTTGCACCCATGGTGAAAGGCCGAAAAGGACACTATCGTGAGTTGTTTGAGCAAATTCGAAAAAAAGGATACCTGCATGTTAGGGTCGACGGTTTGGTGCAGGAATTGGTTTACGGAATGAAGGTTGATCGCTATAAGAATCACTTCATTGAGGTGGTGATTGATAAAATGAAAGTTGAAGACACTTCGGATAAACGAATGAAGGAGTCGGTTCAAACGGCCATGAAGCAAGGCAATGGAATTATTATGATATTGGACAACGAAAGCGACGACGCTAAATATTTTAGTCGTCACTTAATGTGCCCAACCACCGGTATTTCGTACAATGAGCCGGCGCCTCATAACTTCTCGTTTAACTCGCCACAGGGTGCTTGCGAAAAATGTAACGGTCTGGGTATTATACCCCAGCTCGATCACGAAAAAATTATTCCCGATAAAAGTTCAACCATCCATAAAGGCGGAATATCCCCCTTGGGAGCTTACCGAAATGCTGTTATTTTTTGGCAAATCGAAGCCATACTCGAACAGTATGAATGCACCTTAAAAACACCAATCAAAGAAATTCCCGACGAAGCCCTCGATAAAATTTTATATGGTACAGGAGAACGCATTCAATTGAAAAATTCACCTCTTGGTGCCAATATAAACTATTTTATGAGTTACGAGGGGGTAGTAAAATATGTTGAAAATCAGAACGAAGATACTTCATCGGGACAAGCGCAAAAATGGGCCAGCCAATACATTAAAGATATTACTTGCCCCGAATGTAAGGGGCAACGGCTTAAAAAAGAATCACTTTGGTTTAAAATCGATGGAAAAAATATAAGTCAGGTTGCACAAATGGATCTTGTTGAATTGGGCGAATGGCTCGAGGGGCTCGAAAACCGTTTGAGCGACCGACAACGCCAGATTGCTACCGAAGTGATTAAAGAAATTCGCGACCGATTGCGTTTTATGCTCGATGTGGGATTGGAATACCTTACCCTCGACAGGCCCTCGAAATCACTTTCGGGTGGCGAATCGCAACGCATCAGGTTGGCCACGCAAATTGGCTCACAGTTGGTGAACGTGCTGTATATTCTCGACGAACCCAGCGTTGGTTTGCACCATCGCGACAACTTGCGTTTGATTCATTCACTTGAACAATTGCGCGATACCGGAAACTCGGTTGTGGTGGTTGAACACGATAAAGAAATGATGCTCAATGCCGATTATGTGATTGATATTGGTCCGCGCGCCGGGCGGTTTGGTGGTAAAATTATGGGAGCAGGCACCCCCGAAGTTATACTAAACGGCGACTCACTCACTTCACAATATTTAAGGGGCGAAAAGAAAATCGAAATACCAGCAAAGCGGCGCGAAGGCAATGGAAAAAGCATCTTTCTGAAAGGTTGTTCTGGTAATAATTTGAAAAATATCGATGTTGAATTTCCTCTGGGGAAATTTATTGGCATAACAGGGGTGTCGGGCAGTGGTAAATCTACATTGGTTAATGAAACACTTCAACCCATTTTGAGCCAGCATTTTTACCGTTCATTAAAAGACCCCTTGTCGTATAAATCGATTATAGGTTTGGAACACATCGACAAAGTGGTGCAGGTTGACCAATCGCCCCTTGGACGCACGCCCCGTTCGAACCCAGTTACTTACACCGGTGTGTTTTCCGATATCCGCAACTTGTTTACCTTGTTGCCCGAGGCCAAAATACGAGGATACAAACCCGGTCGTTTCTCGTTCAATGTTAAAGGTGGTCGTTGCGAAGAGTGTATGGGCGGAGGCATGAAGCTTATTGAGATGAACTTTTTGCCCGATGTTTATGTGCTCTGCGACAAGTGTAACGGACGACGTTATAACCGCGAAACACTCGAAATTCGCTACAAGGGAAAATCAATCTCCGATGTGCTAAACATGACCATTAACCAAGGTGTTGAGTTTTTCGAAAACTATCCTAAAATACTGAATAAACTGAAAACATTACAGGAAGTAGGTTTAGGCTACCTCACGCTGGGACAATCGTCAACCACCATTTCGGGGGGCGAGGCGCAACGCGTTAAACTGGCCACCGAACTGTCGAAACGCGATACCGGAAATACACTGTATATTCTTGACGAACCCACCACTGGCCTTCATTTTGAAGACATCAGGGTGCTGCTCGGCGTACTCGACAAATTGGTTGATAGGGGAAATACGGTTATTGTTATTGAGCACAACATGGACGTAATTAAAGTGGCCGATCACTTGATCGACATTGGTCCCGAAGGCGGCCGTGGTGGCGGGGTTGTAGTTGCCACCGGAACACCCGAACAAATTGTGAAAAACAAACAATCGATTACTGGAGAATATTTGAAGGAAGAATTATAACATTAGGTAGTCGTTTTTTCTTCTTTTTTTGTTTTCTTTGATAGGTGAAAAAACATGCTAAATTAAAATTTATGAAAAATCATTTTGCGTTTGTACTTGTGCTTTTCTTGCTTAATTGCTCAAGTTTATTTGTTGTTGCTCAGGATAATGTAGTTGCCGCATATCCCAAGAATATCATTAAAACCAATCCTTTTAGTGATATTACGGGTGGATTGAACCTTTCGTACGAAAGGATGATGACCGATTACGGTGGACTGAATGTGTCGGTAAAAGGAAATTTTATTGCGCCATTTTCGGGTATCATAACGAATACTGATTATGGTGGCATCATTATTCAAGAAAAACCAACGTTTCGAAGGATTGCAACGAATGTTGCCTATCGGTTTTATAGTAAGAAAAAAGCAGGGCCACGTGGGTTTTATGCTCAGCCCTACCTTAGTTACGACTACATCAATTTTAGTGTTAATACCGATTATACTGGTGATATTTATGGCACTTATAAAACAGTTAATGCCGATTTGGCAATGAATGTTCATCGGGTTGGTGCAGGGGTTCAACTGGGTGCTCAATGGTTGATTAACGATAAAATCTCTATCGATTGGAGTTTCTTTGGTTTGGGACTCGATCGTTACATGTTCAACGCTAAAATGATTTCGTCCGATTTAATAGGCGATATGGCGAATATTAAAGCCGATATTGTTGATTATGCCAATCTGGATGAAAAAATTACCATCGATAAAGAAAAAATGAACATCGATGGAGGCGGTAAGTTTTTCCCAGGATTTAGATCGAATATTACGGTGGGCTTCGCCTTCTAGAAAACAATACTATTACTCGCTAATAGTTCGTTGTATTTTTGTTTATGCCCAATAATTAGTGCATAATATTTTGCGCGTTTAAACCACTATGTTGATTATTATTAGTGCGTATCGTTTTTTATTTATCTTATTATCTAACAATCTATTAACTCACTTGAACTCGACCTTAATAGTTTATGGCTATTGTGGTCGGGTTTATTGATTGCGTGAAAATTGAAATCGGCAAATGTTGCCATTCAAAAGTATTCATTCATCAATATTTGCTATTTTTAGCATTTACAAAATTTAATACAATTTTATTATGCGCTTAATCGAAATATACTGTGAAAATAATCAGCAGTTTTCTTCTTTCCCATTAGGAACAACCATGAAAGAAATTGCCGATGCACTCGGAATAAAATCAGATTTTCCCATTTGCGGGGCTTTGGTCAATAATAAAGTGCGCGAATTATCATTCGATGTGGTGAAGCCTAAAAATATTCGTTTTATCGATTATAGTCACCCCGACGGACAGCGCATGTACACCCGTTCGTTATTTTTCTTGCTATATGCTGCTGTTATTGATTTGTATCCCGAAGCAAAACTTAAAATCGATCATGCCATTTCGCGGGGCTACTATTGTGAGTTGGAGAATATGGGAACTAAGTTTTGCGATAGTTGTGCCGACGAAATAAAAATTCGGATGCAGGAACTGATTGATGCCGACCTTCCTTTTGAACGTAAAGGAAAACAGCTTAATCGTATTATGGAAGAGTACAATGATAAGGGGCTCGACGATAAAGTAAGGCTATATGCCGACTCTGGCTGGCTGTACGCTTATATTTACTACTTTAACGGAACACCCAACTATTTCCATGGACATCTGCTTCCTTCATCGGGTTATATTAAAAATTTTAATATCGAAAAGTTTAACGGTGGAATGTTATTGCGCTTACCCAGCGAAAAATCCATTTCCAGTTTACGTGATTACGTGCAACAAGAAAAACTCTTTGGGATATTCAGGGAGCATAAAAATTGGGGCGAAATTTTGGGCGTGACTGATATTGGCCAGCTCAACAGCTTTGTAAAACAAAATAAAGCGGGCGAAGTAATCAAAATATCGGAAGCATTGCACGAGAAAAAAATTGCCGAAATTGCCACTGTAATTGCTAATCGACAACCTAAAGTTAAGCTGGCACTGGTTGCCGGTCCGTCGTCGTCGGGAAAAACTACATTTAGCAAAAGGTTGGGCGTACAATTGTCGGTGTCCGGTATAACTCCTCACATGATTTCGCTCGATAACTATTTTGTCGATCGGCATCATACTCCGCTCGACGAACATGGTAATTACGATTTTGAAGCACTTGATGCCATCGATTTGGATTATTTTAACCAGCAGCTTATGGCCCTCATCAATGGCGAAACCGTTGAATTACCCAAATTTCGTTTTAGCGATGGCAAACGCTTTTTCGATGGCGATTTGTTGCAACTTAAAGAAAACGATGTGTTGATTATTGAGGGAATCCATGCCTTGAACCCCGACTTAATTCCTTTAATCGACAAAGCGTTCACCTATCGGATTTTTATCTCGGCGCTTACATCCATTTCAATCGACGACCATAATCCAATTTCGACCACCGATAACCGATTAATTAGGCGTATTATCAGGGATGCCAAATATAGAGGCTATTCAGCGCTCGAAACAATTCGTCGTTGGCCCAGTGTGCGCCGGGGCGAAGAAAAAAATATATTTCCGCACCAGGAAAATTCTGACATCATGTTTAACTCAGCAACTCTTTATGAATTGGGTGTTCTGAAAAAGTACCTCGAACCACTTTTAAAATCGGTTCCCGAAAATCAATCCGAATTTGCAGAGGCATTGCGCTTATTAAAATTCACAGGCTACTTTAAACCCATCGATGAAACCGAAATTCCTCCAACATCATTATTACGAGAATTTTTGGGTGGCAGTAGTTTTAATTATTAGATTAAGCAGGTGATAGAAGGAGGCGATTAATTCTATTTATAGAATAAATGTTGTTCGGTAAAATAACAAAACATAAAACAAGTTACTTTGCTTCACCGCAGAAGGCTTGAAAGCAAAGCAATTTCTAAATTTTACCAGGCAACAATGTGTTGGAATTATAAGAATATAGCAATATTCTATTGTTAGTTAGTGTCTATATTATCCGACAATAAATCTTGCTTTTTGAGATCTCTTAGGGCAAAACGCAACTTGTATTGTATCGATTTCTTGTCGATTGCAATTTTAGGCTTTAACTCAATCAAACGAACTTCATTTTTGCTTAGCTCAACGCAAATTTGATATTTTTGATAGCCCGGAGCCGAATATGTAACATTATATTTTCCCTTATCGAGGTATAAAATATAAGCGCCTTTTTCATTTGAAATGGTGCCGGTTTGTACTTTTTCAATAACGATATCGATGTTTTTAAGTGTTTCACCACTTAACGAATCACTAATTATTCCACTCAGGGTGAACAGGTTTTGTCCTGCTCCCAAAAGTGGAATTAGTAGCGTTGCAAAAATTAATATGCAGATTCGTTTCATGGCGTTTAACTGTGTTTGTATACTATTTATACAATAATGATCACAAGTACCCTACACCAAAACGCCACAATATTTTTAGGGTATCCATTATCTTAGTGATACTTTCAACATTGCCTTGTTTCAATTGAGAATTAGAAATAATTCAAATATTTCAATTTACTGTAAACAAATTCATCTCTAAATTGTCTTATTAATACAACAAAAGACAAATAAGTCTTAATATTTATTGACCCTAAAAAATAAATGACATGAGTTTTGAATTACCGAAATTAGATTATCCTTACGACGCTTTAGAACCTCAGATCGATGCGCGTACCATGGAAATACATCATACTAAGCATCATGCTGCATATACCAATAATTTAAACAGCTTAATTGCGGGTACCGACCTCGAAGGTAGAACCATTGAAGAAGTTATGACTGTAATTGATAAATATCCGGCAGGGGTACGTAATAATGGCGGTGGTTATTATAATCACAATTTATACTGGAAAGTTTTAACTCCTGGTGGTTCAAAAGAGCCAAAAGGTGATTTAAAAGATGCTATTGTGCGCGACTTTGGGTCGGTAGAAGCGTTTAAAGAAGAATTTGCAAAAGCAGCCGCCACCCGTTTTGGATCGGGCTGGGCTTGGCTGATTAAAAAAGATAACGATCGTTTGGTTGTTGGCTCAAGTCCCAATCAGGACAACCCTCTGATGAGTGTTGCCGAGGTAAAAGGAATACCCATTCTCGGAATCGATGTATGGGAACATGCCTATTACCTTAATTACCAGAACCGACGTCCTGATTATGTGGCGGCGTTTTGGGATCTGATAAACTGGGACATTGTAGCCCACTACTTTCATGGTTAGTTGATTTTTGGTTTTTCCCCGGGGGTGGTTCCCCGGGGTTTTTATTTTAATGAGACTTTGGTTTCAGAAGCGAAGCGAACTGAAACCAATTAGTCGAATTAATCCCGATGAGCATAGCGACGTCGGGATCTCGAACTTCTCAAATGTTTCAATGAAGTGAATAGCGAAGCGAACTGAAACCAATTATTGTATTGCTCGGTTTTTGGTCGTCTGATGCTATTAGCTTGAAGTAGGCATAACAACTAATATTAAAAAAAAATGAAGGAAACCTGTAATGCTAGATTTCCTTCATGTTAATATTTTCAAAAAAACAGGATTAGCTTGCTTTTAGTAAGTGCATTCCTGATCTTTTAACTTTTTCATTGGCATATTCTTCAGTAATCAAAAATTCTTTTTCACCATTCGAGGGCAATTCGAACATGGCATCAACCATGATGGTTTCGCAGATAGAGCGTAAGCCGCGTGCTCCTAATTTATATTCAACCGCTATTCCCACAATGTAATCGAGCGCTTCGTCGGTGAAGGAGAGTTTAATATCGTCGAGTTCAAAAAGCTTCTCATATTGTTTAATGATTGCATTTTTGGGCTCGGTTAAGATTCGGCGCAAGGCTGTTGGGTCAAGCGGATCGAGGTAGGTGAGCACCGGCAATCGGCCAATAATTTCGGGAATGAGTCCGAATGATTTTAAATCCATGGGTGCAATATATTGCATCAGGTTTTCGCGATCGATATTGGCTGTTTTTTCAACAGCGTTGAAACCCACTACTTTGGTGTTCATGCGTTGGGCAATTTTGCGTTCAATACCGTCGAATGCTCCGCCGCACATAAATAAAATATTCTTGGTATTAACCGGAATCATTTTTTGCTCGGGATGTTTGCGTCCTCCTTGTGGCGGTACGTTTACTACTGAACCTTCGAGCAGTTTGAGTAGGCCTTGTTGAACGCCTTCGCCCGATACGTCGCGGGTAATTGATGGATTGTCGCCTTTGCGGGCTATTTTATCAATTTCGTCGATGAAAACAATCCCTCTTTCGGCGGCTTCAATATTATAGTCGGCTGCTTGTAAAAGGCGGGTCAACAGGCTTTCGATATCTTCGCCCACGTAACCGGCCTCTGTTAATACCGTGGCATCAACAATGGTGAATGGAACGTGTAACATTTTGGCAATGGTGCGTGCCAGCAAGGTTTTACCGGTACCGGTAGGACCTACCAAAATAATGTTCGATTTTTCGATTTCGGTTTCATCGTCGTCAATTTTTTGACCCAAGCGTTTGTAATGGTTGTAAACGGCAACCGAAAGAATTTTTTTTGCATGATCTTGACCAATTACGTATTTATCGAGGAATTCTTTAATTTGAACTGGTTTGAGCAATTTTATTGAATTGACATCAAAGGTTGCTTTGTTTTTTGTTTCTTCCTCAATAATTTCGTAGGCCTGTTCAATGCAGCGGTCACAAATGTGCGCTTCTATGCCTGCGATCAGTAATTCTACTTCGTTTTTTTTTCTACCACAAAATGAGCATTTGTCCATTCTATACCTTTCTTATTTTTTATTTCTTATCAAAACCTGGTCAATCATTCCGTATTCTTTCGCTTCTTTGGCGGTCATCCAATAATCGCGATCCGAATCTTTTTCAACTTTCTTATAATCTTTGCCCGAGTGGCTGGCAATAATCTCGTATAATTCTTTTTTCAGCTTCATTATTTCGCGGGCTGTAATTTCAATATCGCTGGCTTGGCCTTGAGCGCCACCCATGGGTTGGTGTATCATAACGCGTGAGTGAGTCAGTGCCGACCGTTTTCCGGCTGCTCCGGCTGTTAATAGTACAGCTGCCATTGATGCTGCCATTCCTGTGCAAATAGTTGATACTTCGGAAGTTATAAATTGCATGGTGTCGTATATGCCCAAGCCAGCATGAACCGCCCCTCCGGGAGAGTTAATGTAAATCTGGATGTCCTTGCCGGGATCGGTTGAGTCGAGGAACAGCAATTGCGCCTGTATAATGTTGGCCACGTAGTCGTCAATAGGAACGCCTAAAAAGATAATGCGATCCATCATTAAGCGAGAAAAAACATCCATGGTTGCGATGTTGAGCTGACGTTCTTCTATAATGGTTGGCGATATATAACTGCCATAAGCCGAACTTACGTATTTGTCGAGTGTTAAACTGCTGATACCTTGGTGGCCGATGGCATATTTTTGAAACTCTTTTTTATAATCCATAATCTTTTAGCTATTGGAGTTAATAATTTGAAATTCTTTCAATATCTATAAAAAACAAAGGTAGAAAAATGAATGGTGAATGATAACAACCATTCGTAAAAAATGTCGAAAGCCCTAAGTTAAAAAAAGCCGGACGAATTAAGCCCGGCTTTGAATTATTGGTGTTGGTTTTTTCTAGTTAAAAAACTTTTCGAAATCTTCGCGGCTGATTTCTTTGTCTTCAACACTTACTTTAGATTTAACCACATCCATGATTTTGTCTTCTAGTTTCTTGTTGTAAAGACGGTTAGCATCTTCTTTTTTAGTAAGCATTTGTTTTGCAAAGCCATCGAGGTGTTCTGCCGGAACATCGAGCATACCGTATTGACGGAATTGGGCGGCTGCTACTTCGCGAGCCAACTCAACTACTTCTTCCTCTTCTACTTTCAGTTCGTTTTCTTTAATAATCTCTTCTTTTATGATTTGCCATTTCAAATCTTCAATAAACAGACTGAAATCGGATTCGATTTGTTCTTCGGTAAGTTCCTTGTTGGTTGCTTTTAACCAGCGTTTTAGAAAATCAACCGGAAATTCCATTTTCGATTTATTCGTCATTTGCTCCCTTGCATCGATGGCAAATTTGTAATCGATTGACGAAGTGAAGGCTTGGCTTATTTCAGTGGCAACTTTTTCGCGAAAAGCTTTAATGTCTTTAATTTCGGTATCGTCGCCATATATTTTTTTGAAAAGATCTTCGTTTACTTCTGCAGCAAAAAAGTTGTTGATTTCTTTAATGGTAATTTTGAAATCTCCTTCAATGTTTTCAGCATCTTTTTTGTCAATATTCAGTAAATAAGCAATTTCGGTGTTGTTGGGATAAGCTTTTTTAATGTCGAAAACTACCTCGTCATCAGCTGTTTTGCCCACAAACATTTTTTTGATTTCTTCGTCTTTGATAACATCGATCGAAATCAGCGCCATTTCGGCTTTATGACCATCATCTAGAATATTTCCATTGGCATCGACCTGGGCAATGTTTCCCCTAATGATGCTTTTGTCGTCGGAGATTTCACTTGGCTTATTTTCGCCAAAACGATTGGCATAGGCTTCAACCTGTTCGTCAATCATGGGGTCGGTAACCGTTATTTTGTAACGGTTAAATTTAGCGCGTTTGTCGAGCGAAATTTTTGCTTCGGGCGCAAATCCAATATCGAACACAAATTCGAAGTTTTCGTCTTTATCCCAGTCGATATCTTTTTGTTGCTCATCGTTGGGTAGAGGTTCACCTAAAATGTTGAGTTTTTCGTCAATAATATGTTTTGAAAGCTCTTGGGTTAAGATTGTGTTAACTTCTTCAACCAATGCTCCTTTTCCGTACATCTTTTTAATAAGTCCCAGAGGAACCATACCAGGTCTAAAGCCGGGCATACTGGCTTTTTTGCGATGATCTTTCAGCGCTAGTTCAACTTTTGATTCGTAATCGCTTTTTTCGATGTTTACCCGAATGATTCCGTTCAGTTCATCAATTTGTTCTCTGGTAATATTCATACAATTTGAAACTTTAATGTTTTTTGGTAAAAATGTACCTTTTTGTATTTTCGTGTATAAACTTAAAACCGTTGGGATAGCCTTAGCTATCCAAACGGTTTGGTTGTAAGTACGGGCGAAGGGACTCGAACCCCCACGTCATATGACACTAGATCCTAAGTCTAGCACGTCTACCAATTCCGCCACGCCCGCATTAAGCGGCGCAAATATAGTGTATTTTTTTAAAAGAGTGCAAGCGAATTTAAAGGAAAAATAAAAATGCATTTTTGCTTACCCTCCCAAGCTTTCGAATTTCTCTCTTTTTTTTCTTAATTCGAAGTTTTGCCCTAGGTATACTTTCCGTACCATTTCGTCGGTAGCTAATTCTTCGGCAGTACCCGATTTTAAAATTGAGCCTTCGAAGAGCAGGTACGACCGGTCAGTAATAGCAAGCGTTTCGTGCACGTTGTGGTCGGTAATTAAAATACCGATATTACGGTCTTTTAAATGATATACAATGTTTTGAATATCTTCGACAGCAATAGGATCTACCCCGGCAAATGGTTCGTCAAGTAAAATGAATTTAGGATTGATGGCCAGTGCTCGTGCTATTTCTGTCCGACGGCGTTCGCCTCCCGAGAGTTGTATGCCTTTGCTTTTGCGTACTTTGCTCAGCCCGAATTCTTTTATTAGCGACTCGGTTCGATCAATTTGTTCCTCGTGCGACAACTTTGTCATTTCGAGTACCGCTCTAATATTATCTTCAACACTAAGCTGTCTGAATACCGATGCTTCTTGGGCAAGATAACCAATTCCTTTTTGTGCTCTTTTGTAAACCGGTAATTTGGTAATATTTTCGTCATTGAGAAAAATTTGACCTTCGTTAGGCCTAACCAATCCTACAATCATATAAAACGAAGTGGTTTTTCCCGCGCCATTGGGGCCAAGTAGCCCAACAATTTCGCCTTGGTTTACCTCAATCGACACATCTTTAACTACGGTGCGTTTCCGGTATCGTTTTACTAAGTTTTCTGCTTTTAATATCATTTTAACTTAAAATATTTGTTCAAAAATGCTCAAGTAAGCAAAGGGAGCATAAAAAGTTGGTGTTCACCAGCAAATACAACATTTATTTAGCTCAAAGTACTTACATGTAAAAATCGAATTTATTAATGATGCTTGTGTTTAGTTTGCCCGCTCTTTTTTTCTGATAACAGAACGTGAAATAAACACGCTTATTTCATACAATATAACTAATGGTATAAATACCAGAATTTGACTGAATACATCGGGGGGTGTAATTATTGCGCTTAATATCAGTAATAACACATAAGTGTGTTTGCGATATTTTCGCATAAATTGTGGTGTAAGCAATCCCGCTTTGCTTAAAAATAGAACTGCAATTGGTAATTCGAATATTATACCCGACGCAAACGTGACTGATGTAACAGTGCTAATGTAAGAGTTTAGTTTTATGGTGTTAACAATTTCGTTGCTTACGTTGTACGAGCTTAAAAAGTGGATCGAAAGTGGTGTAATTATATAGTATCCGAACAAAATACCAGTGAGAAAAAGAAAGGACGTATAAAAAACAGCACCACGAGCGTGGCTTGCTTCGTTTTTGCGGAGTGCAGGTTTAATAAATCGCCAAATTTCCCAGAAAATATAAGGGCTGGCAACAATTAAACCAGCTACAACCGACACTTTAATGTGTGACATAAACTGCCCGGCCATATCGATGTTCACAATGTTAAGGGGGGTAGTATTGATGGCAATTGTTTCGGCATTAAAGTTAAACTGTTGGTTTAACCATTGGCCTGCCCGTGCAAAAAAGAGGTTGGTCGGAAAGTTGGCGTTTTTGGGACTTAGTATTACGCTGTCAAAAATAAATTTTCGATTAATAAATGCGACAACAACAATTATAAATGCCGCTAACACAGATCTTACAATGTGCCATCGTAAATCTTCGAGATGTTCCATGAACGACATCTCATCGGCCCTCTTTGCGTTTTTCTTTTCTTGCGACATGTAAAATTAATTCAATAAGCGACAAATATACACACTAAATCTAAACCTGCTTGAATAATATAAAATAGAGGGTTGAATAAATTATTAATATTAAAAAACAATAATTCTTTCAACATTAGTCGATAGATGTTTTTTTGAAAAACATATAATTGTTATCTTAGTCTTTCGATCAAAAAATTTAATCGGAATATTAACATTCTGAACATGATAAGTACACAGTTTTTAATGGATCAACTCCACCAGTATTTTGGTTTCGACCGGTTTAAAGGCGATCAGGAAAAGGTGATAAAAAGTCTAATGGCAGGGAACGATACTTTTGTGTTGATGCCCACAGGCGGAGGCAAGTCGCTATGTTATCAATTGCCGGCATTGATTCTCGATGGTACAGCCATTGTGATTTCTCCTTTAATTGCTTTGATGAAGAATCAGGTTGATTCAATCAGGAGTTTTGGAACCGACGACGGCGTGGCACACTTTTTAAATTCTTCGTTGTCGAAAGCGGCAATACAAGAAGTGAAGACCGATGTGCTGAATGGAAAAACAAAATTACTTTATGTCGCACCTGAGTCGTTGACCAAACAAGAAAATATCGATTTTTTAAAGCAAATCAACATATCGTTTTACGCCGTTGACGAAGCGCACTGTATTTCGGAATGGGGGCACGATTTTAGGCCCGAGTACCGGCGAATTAAGCCCATCGTTGCTGAAATTGGCAAGGCAGCTGTAATTGCACTTACCGCCACCGCCACCGCAAAAGTTCAGCACGACATTCAAAAAAACCTTGGCATGCTCGATGCTAAAGTGTATAAATCGAGTTTTAACCGCCCCAACCTTTATTACGAAATAAGGCCAAAAGTTAAAGCAACTGCCGAAATTATTAAGTTTATATCGAATAACAGAGGAAAATCGGGTATTATATATTGCTTAAGCCGTAAAAAAGTTGAACAGTTGGCCGAAAACCTTCAAATTAATGGCATAACCGCTTTGCCTTATCATGCTGGTATGGATGCCGCAACCCGCTCGAAACACCAGGATATGTTTTTGATGGAAGAGGTTGAGGTAATTGTGGCAACCATTGCTTTTGGTATGGGTATCGATAAGCCCGACGTACGATACGTAATTCACTACGACATTCCTAAAAGTTTGGAAGGGTATTATCAGGAAACTGGACGTGCTGGTCGCGACGGAGGTGAAGGACAGTGTATTACCTTTTATAGTTACAAGGATATTCAGAAACTAGAAAAATTCATGCAGGGGAAACCGGTGGCCGAACAGGAAATTGGCACCCAATTGCTGCTTGATACTGTTTCGTATGCCGAATCGTCGGTGTGCCGCCGTAAAATATTGTTACATTATTTTGGCGAAATATATAAACCCGAAAATTGTAATGCTTGCGATAATTGTCTGAAACCAAAAGAACGAATTGAAGCAAAAGACGAAATGGTTATCGCACTTAATGCTATTCTTACAGTTAATCAAAAATATAAAATGGAGCACATTACCAATATTCTGGTTGGTAATAACAACGCTGCTGTTAAGTCGTTTAAACACGACGAACTCGATATTTATGAACAGGGTATCGATCACGATCCCCGTTTTTGGCATGCCATATACCGCCAGGCAATGATTGCTGGCCTTATTACTAAAGACATTGAAAACTACGGATTGCTCAAGATAAACAAAAAAGGAAAAGCCTTTATTGAGAATCCAACTTCGTTTATGATGGTTAAAAACCACGATTATGATGCCGATATCAGCGAGGCGGTCAATGCTCCTTCAGGAAGCTCGGGCGACCCGCAGCTATTCAAAATGCTGAAAGATTTAAGGAAAAAAGTATCTAAACAAAAGGGCGTTCCACCGTTTGTTGTATTCCAAGATCCTTCGCTTTCCGATATGTCGATTCAATATCCGATTACAATGCTGGAACTGCAAAATATTCAAGGAGTTGGGCAAGGAAAAGCAATGCGTTATGGTAAAGAGTTTATTGAACTCATCAAAAGGTATGTTGATGAAAATGAAATTGACCGGCCACAGGATATGGTGGTGAAATCGATTGCCAAAAAATCAAAAAGTAAAGTAACCATTATTCAAAACATCGACCGAAAAGTTTCACTCGATATTGTTGCCGAATCGTTGGGTATTGGTATAGCAGATTTGTTGTCGGAACTCGAAGCCATTGTAAATTCTGGCACTAAAATTAATATCGATTACTATATCAACTCCGTAATAGACGAAGAAACCTGCGATGATATTTTTGACTACTTTAAAGAAGATTCGGAAACGGGTAGTGTTGAAGAAGCCGTTGCCGAATTGGGCGAAGATGAGTTTTCAATAGAAGATATTAGGTTAGTGCGGGTGAAATTTATTTCCGAAATGGGCAATTGATTTTTTATAATATAATATTACCAAAGAACGATTCATTTTATAAAAGTGGGTCGTTCTTTTTTGTTGCTTATTACTTTGTCCTCGTTAGCAAGAATTTGTTTCATTAAAAACGCTAAACCACCACGGCATACATTCATCGCAAAATCAAAGTCAATGTTTTCGGCATTCTCAACATGGTCGCTGTAAGTGTGGTAAAACTGGTCGTGTTGAAAGTTCGCTTCAAGGATTAATATAGCAGGAATTTTTCGAGCTGCAAAGGTTTTATGATCCGATAGCGATAGTGGTCCATGGCTTATCGCTTCAATTTGAGGCGTGTGTTTGTTCACTGTAGTCGCGTAATTGTTCGAAAATTCGACGTGTCGCTTTACCGCATAACAAACCCATAAAACTGGTTCTTCATTATCATTTAACAACTGTGGATTTCCAAACATATCGAAATTAATGTTGCCCCTGATATCGTGCTTGTTTATTTTCCCGTTTTTAGCCAGAATATTCCATTCGGTTTCTTTCTTTCTTTTAATATATTTTGTAAGCCAGGTGTTTGAGCCCGAAGGAAAACCATTGAAGAAGATTTCTTCGAAATCCCATGCTGCGAAAATAACAGTTGCCTCGGTTTCGATATTGGATAAAACCCGTGCAATTTCTAAAATAGCGGCAAGTCCAGTGCCGTTATCGTTGGCGCCAGGCGAAACGTTGCTGTTATTCGGATGGAGTTCGTATGAATTGTTGCTGTCGTAGTGTGCGCTGATAACCCAAATGCCGGCATTTGGGTTGGAACCTTTTTTAACTCCAATTACATTCGCCAAACCCATAAATTCTTTTTTTTCGAAGTGATGCAGATAGACATTTTCATTGCCTAAATATTGTTTGAACGAACGAAAGATATAGTCGCGGCAGGCATCGTGGTCGTCGCTTTGACAATTGCCGGGCATTACTTTACGGCTATGGTGGGGCAGGGTGCGCAATGAGTCGAAATGTGCTCGATAACTATTGATGTTTATTTCTTCAATACAATTAGTAATATAGGCTTGAGACTGTCCTAAGGAATTAAAGACAAGTAACCATAAAATTAAACCGATTGTAAAATATTTTATATGGCGCATACCGAATTGAAGTTGTAAATATTTAAAAGTTGAAGGTAATTATTTCGCATAAAAATGTTTTCGAATTATATCTTTGAATCTCTTTTCTCAAATGATTACTTTTGCGGTAAAATTACAAAATTGAAATAAATATGAACGCAGAACAACTTTTCGAACAAATAAAAGCCAAGCGCAGCTTCCTTTGTATTGGCCTCGATACTGATATCCTCAAACTTCCCAAACATTTGGCCGATATCAGCGATCCAATTTTCGCTTTTAATAAAGAAATAATAGATCATACGCACGATTTGGCCGTGGCCTACAAGCCCAATCTTGCTTTTTACGAATCGTTGGGCGCCGAGGGCTTGGTGAGTCTCGATAAAACAGTGAAGTACATTCGTGCTAAATGCCCTGGTATGTTTATTATTGCCGATGCCAAAAGAGGCGATATTGGCAATACTTCGAGCCTGTATGCCCGTGCGTTTTTTGATCATTACGATTTCGATGCTGTAACGGTGGCTCCTTACATGGGCGAAGATTCAGTAAAGCCATTTATGACTTACCTCGATAAATGGGTCATATTATTGGCACTAACCTCCAATAAAGGAGCATTCGATTTTCAGTTTATTGAAGACAAACAAAGTGGCGATAAACTATTTGAAACCGTGCTTAAAACTTCACAAAATTGGGGTACAATTGATAATATGATGTACGTAGTTGGTGCAACTAAAGCCGAAAAGTTGGAAGAAATTCGACAAATTATCCCCAATCATTTTTTACTGGTTCCTGGTGTAGGTGCTCAAGGTGGAAGCTTGCAAGAAGTAGCAAAATATGGAATGAATGATCAGTGCGGATTGTTGGTGAACTCATCTCGCGCCATAATTTATGCCAGCAATGGTGAAGATTTTGCCCAAAAAGCCCGGACCGAAGCTGAAATCGTTCAGCTTGAAATGGAAGAATTGTTGCTTGAAGCCGAATTGTTATAGGTAAATTGATGGCTAACAGTACGTTTTTAAATGGATTTTCTTATATTTAGTTCTCCAAATTTAAAAACGTACTGAATATGCCCGAAGAGTTTATGCAATATGTGTGGAAGTATCAACTTTTTTCGAATGAAAAATTACAAACCACAGATGGCGATCAGGTAACCGTGATTAACCCCGGAACTTGGAATTTTGATGCCGGCCCCGATTTTTTTAACGCAAGCGTGAAAATTGGCGATACCACATGGGCAGGAAACATCGAAGTACACGGAAAATCGTCGGACTGGTTGCGACATAACCACCAAACCAATGAGGCTTACAATAATGTGATTTTGCACGTGGTGCTCGAAAACGATGTTTCAATTTCACTTCCCAATGGTCAGCGTCTGCCGGCTTTGCAAATGCAAATTGCCCCTAACGTAGCTAAAAACTACAAACAATTGCTGGCTGAAAATGAAAAGCCGGCTTGTCACAATTATCTCGAAAGTATTGACCCTATTTACATTCGTTCAACCATCGATAGCATGTTGGTTGAACGCTTACAAGGCCGAACAATAACAATTGAGGGTATCATGGCGCTCAATAAAAACGATTGGAACGAAACTTTTTACCAATTGCTGGCACGTAATTTTGGGTTCAAAGTGAATGCTCTCCCTTTTGAGATGCTTTCCCGTTCGCTTCCATTGCGCGTTTTGGCACACCATACTGGCAATTTGTTTCAAACCGAAGCATTGTTGTTTGGGCAGTCGGGCATGCTTAATGAACAGCTTTTGGGCGACGATTATTTTATCGAACTGAGGAATGAGTACAGTTATCTGGCCAATAAATACAAGCTTAAAGGAATGGAAGGGCATGTTTGGAAATTCATGCGCATGAGGCCTGCCAATTTCCCTTCGTTACGTATTGCGCAATTTGCAGCATTGGTTCATCGTTCAAAATCCTTGTTGTCGAAGCTCATCGAATGCAATAGTCCAAATGAAATTATCGATCATTTTCGGGTCAAGGCTTCCGGCTATTGGGATACGCATTACCGATTTAATCAACCTTCGATTAAGCAGGTTAAGAACTTGGGCGAAAGTTCTCGTAACAATATAATAATAAACACTGTTGTTCCTTTTTTGTACATTTATGGCGACCGAAATAATAAGCCTGAATTAAAAAGTAGGGCTTTAGTTATACTTGAACTCATTGCACCCGAGCAAAATCAAATCATTTCGACTTGGGACAAGTATGGGGTAAAAGCCGAAAGTGCCTACGATACACAGGCGCTTATACAGTTACGCAATGGTTATTGTGAACCCAAAAAATGTTTACGATGCCCTATTGGTGCAAAAGTTATAAAACCGGGAGTAGAATAAAATCGAAAGAAACCCGATGTGTTGTTATTGTTGAGTGAAATAGCTTATTACAAGATTAATTCGCCTCGAAATTCTTAAAAATCAGCATATTTTATCCTTAGGTAAAGAATTTTGTGTATTTTTGCGAAAATTTGGCGTAAAGTCAAACTTTTAATGTTGCGCGGTTTCTATCGAACTCGAATGTTGCCGTGTTACTATCGAATGGTTTAACTTTTTAAATTTAAAGTAATTATGTATTTAACAACAGACAAGAAAAAAGAATTTTTTTCTACTTATGGAAAAGGTGAAACCGATACAGGATCAGCCGAAGGTCAAATCGCGTTGTTTTCGTTTCGTGTTGCACACCTTACCGAACACTTAAAGAGGAATCGTAAAGATTATGGAACCCAACGTGCATTGATTTCGTTGGTAGGCAAACGCCGCAGATTACTCGATTACTTGAAAGATCACGATATTGAACGTTATCGTGAAATTATCAAAAAGCTTAACTTACGTAAATAAGTTATACATAGAAAGGCAATTTAATATTGAATTGCCTTTCTATTTTAAATTTAAAGCCCCGCCCCATATTTTGTATTCTCAGATTTAAATTATAAACACATTATGATTAATGTAATTCAAAAAATTATTGACCTGGGCGATGGTAGAACAATCACTATCGAAACAGGTAAGTTGGCTAAACAAGCCGACGGTGCTGTAGTTGTTAAATCGGGCGACACCATGTTGCTGGCAACTGTAGTATCGGCAAGAGAAGCCAACGAAGGCGTTGACTTTATGCCTGTTCAGGTAGACTACCGTGAAAAATTCTCGGCAGCAGGACGCTTTCCGGGCGGATTTCTCAAACGCGAAGGACGCCCCAGCGACGACGAGATACTCGTTTCTCGTTTAGTTGACCGTGCCATTCGTCCATTGTTCCCATCAGACTTCCACGCCGAAACCGCTGTAATGATTTCACTCATCTCGTCTGATAAAGATGTGAAGGCTGATTCATTGGCCGGTTTAGCAGCATCGGCAGCTCTTGCTGTTTCTGATGTTCCTTTCGAATGTACCATTTCCGAAGTGAGGGTGGCTCGTATCGACGGTCAATTCAAAATTAACCCTTCTGTTACTGAATTAGAGAGCGCCGACCTCGATATTATGGTTGCTGCATCGTTCAATAACATTATGATGGTTGAAGGCGAGATGAAAGAAGCTTCGGAAGCCGATATGCTCGAAGCCATTAAATTTGCGCATGAGGCCATTAAAGTACATTGTAAAGTTCAGGACGAACTTGCTGCTGAACTTGGTGTAGTTAAAC
>DATERL010000148.1:0-43727 GCA_035271585.1 Prolixibacteraceae bacterium | reverse complement strand
AGCAATTGTGATTATTTGAGAAAAGTCAGTTATAGTTTAAAAATAGGAATTATAAATTACGAAAAGAATAAAGGTAACCATTCAGTCCGTTTGTTTTTCAATACGTATTTTGTTCAAAAGAAATGTTTTAAGACCCATAAAACATCAATTCTTTGTAAAAAAATGGTTAATCAGGCTTCGTTTTTTAGTTATCAATTATACCTGAGGTTCATCCCAATGGACATTGGAACTGGGCAATTTATTCAATTTTGAACTAAAATTCTAACCTTTTTTAGTGCGACTGATTGGTTACGAATAAAGAAACGTTAAACTATTTAGGACAAATTAGCTCGAAATCTCCTTAAAAACTGCTTATTTAGTATTTTTAAATTAATAAACGCTATAAAAAATGAACCATCAATCTCGTGCATTATTAAAAGGAATTCTGTTTTTAGTTTTTTTCTTTTTAATATTCTGGCAGGTTAATCCTACACTCGTTTTTCACTTTCAACAACTGAGTTTCAAGTGGGATAATAGCTTGATAAACTATTATTTAAGTTATCCTGGAGGGTTAATCGAATATTTTTCAATTTTCCTTTTTCAGTTTTCAAAATTTGCTTTTTGGGGTGCATTTGTATATTTGTTGTTGGCTATATTAATCGTTTATATGCACGGTGTTTTATTAACAAGCCCTAAACAAAATGCAAATACAATACTTAAATACTCGCTGATACTGTTCATTGCTGCATTGATTGGGAATTATGCATTTCCTTTATACTTTTTGGTCAATATTTTTCTATTACTGACCTTATTGGTTGTGTATCGTTTCTTTTCCCGAAATATTAAAAACTACAGTTTAGAACTTATAGTAACTCTTGTTTATTTCTCCATGGCCTATTTCCTCCTAGGAGGTGGCGTTTTCATCCTATTTGCGCTTTCGGCTTTGCTTATTGAACTGTTTCAGTTTTACAGGGTGAAATATCCAATTGTGGTTTTTATTCCCGTATTAACGCTAGCCATTTTGTTAATTACTGCCAATGTTTCGTTTTTTATTAGCCCTAATAATTCGCTCTTAAATTTTATACCATTTGGGAGCAGCTATAAGCCTACAATTAATGTAATATTATTTTATGCATTGGTTCCATTCTCGCTTTTGATTCAAGTGCTTTTTACCAAGCTAAAAACCCTTGCTTGGCAGCATAAAAGGCTTGAGCTGTTTCAATATTTTTTACTAATAGTTGCAATGGTTGTACTTTTTTGGAGCTTTCAAAACAAGGAATTGAAGTTTCAGGTTGAAGTTGATAATTTGGCATTCAAAGGCAAATGGGATAAAATAATTGAAAAAGTTGACAAACACCCATCAACCAACCGTTTAGTTAATTTTCACACCAACAGGGCTTTGTACCATACAGGACAAATGCCTTATAAGTTATTTCATTATCCGCAACAATGGGGTACCGATGGCTTATATTTGCTTCATAATTATACCAGCGATTTTCTACTGCCATCAATACAACTGTATGTTGATATGGCTTACACGAATGAAGCCATTTACTTGGCCAACGAGTTGATTTTGCAAAAAGAAAATTCGCCACAAATAATCGAACAACTTATTGTTTCGCACATTATTGAGGGAAACTACAAATCGGCCATGTTGCATGTTAATAATTTGAAGAAATTTCCATTCTTTAAAAAGCAAGCTCAAAAATACGAAACAATGATTAGCAGTAAGCAAGCTGACGAATGGATGCTTAAAAAGCGTTCTTTCATTCCTGTTACTGACTTTGCTGCAAATAGGCAGTCGCCCGAATTCGATTTATATCAGCTTTTAGTTGATCATCCTAAAAACAAGATTGTCTACGAGTACCTGATGTCTTATTATTTACTCAATAACGACATGAAGTCGTTCTTTACAATTTTTCCGATTGGTTTTAACTTTAAATACGATGGAATTCCTCGTGTTTATCAAGAAGCACTGACCTATTACCTCTACAAGCTTAACATGGAAGGAGGAACAATCCCAAATATTAAAATTGATGATGAAATCTTAAGCGAATTTTCCGATTTTATTTCAATTTTAATTGAATTTGAAAACAGTGCTGAACATGCTAAGCAGTTTTTAACCAAATTCAAGAATACTTATTGGTATTACATCTATTTTGAGAGTCCTGTTACATTGAATCGAAAGAACGATTAAATGCTGAAACTGGGAACGCTTTAAAAGTACATTTTGATAGTTTTAAAATTTGTTGAGCTTTTCGGAGTACAACAAAAATCAAAGTTTAATCGAGTTTACTTTCGAAGTTGTAAAAATTAATCCCATTTTTGTCTCTTCATAATTATTAAAGAAAAATGAACTGCATACGCTTATTTTTAATCGCTTTAGTATTACTTACATGGGGATGTGACGAAAATGTTAATTCTTTGTATAAGGTTGATTTAAAAGAATTTAAAGGCCCTGCAGCTGATTCGTTATTAATTGATGTCGATAGGAATGGTGCAATGATAAACCTCAAAGGCGAGCTTAAATTGACTGGTGGTGCATGTGCGCTTTATATGCAAAATCCTGAACAGGATACCATATATTCTCATTTCTTTAAATTGCCCGGTAAATTTAGTATCAATGAAAGTTTTTTAAGAACAGAAGGTCAATGGACATTCTTTTATGAACTTTTAGAGCTTGACAAGGAAGCACCCTCGGGAAACCTTTGGATTAGAGTAAACTATAGTAATTAATTCCAAACCCTAATAGCACCATTTTTTTTAATCCAATCGTTCCTTATTTTTTTTATAAATGACTGGTGTATAATACCTTGTGAGTCTCTATAGCGTCTTATTAAATAATTGAATATTACTGTTCTACATTTTATTTCAATATTAATATCTAATCCCGAAAACCATCGGGACTAACGATCTATTTTTAATGACAACACAAAACAATTATTGGCAACAATTTGATGAAGCATTTTATCGCGATGGATATAATTTGTGTGATAGCTACCTTGGCGCTGATTTTTCTATTGAACAATTATTTGCAGCACAAAAGCAACTTTATAAAGTGATTGACCAATTTATTTCACTTTTTGTAGATAAAACAAATCATGAAGGAAATTCGCCCGAATGCCGAAAAGGATGTTCCCACTGTTGTCACCAAACTGTTTTGGCAAGTACTTGGGAGGTGCTTTATTTGGCCGATTTTATAAAGAAAAAATATCCAGGGAAACTTATAAATATGCCTGTTCAAAAGCTTGGGGATAAAGCTGCGATTACCTCTACAATGAAACTCGATGACTTGCTTCGCTTCAAGATGCCTTGTCCGTTTTTACACTCAATTGGAGGTTTTTGTACTGTATATCAAGCGCGTCCAATGGCTTGCCGTATATATTTATCGTCAAGTGAAAAAAGTTGTGCTAACGACTTAGAAAGTCCCAACGACGACTCAATTTTCCCCGATTTATACGAAATGCCACTTAGAGCAGGACGCTTGTTGAACGAAGGTTTTATTGCCCGTTTAAAAGAACAGAAAGTTGAAGGCTTACAAACTTTTGAAACAACAATTGACCAAGGCGTTTTAGTTGCCCTAAACAATAATGCTACTCAAAACTGGCTTGCCGGAAAAAAAGTGTTCAAACTTTTGGATTAAGCAAAACATTTTAACCATTTCGAAGTTATAATTTTTATGCCATTGAAGGTAGGGAATAGCTTGCCAGAGTTGTTATATAATCAGTACTTAGAGTCGAAGATGATAAAATTTGAAAAACATATACTTTCCAATGGGTTAAAGGTGATTGTGCATACCGATAAAACAACCCCAATGGCTGCGGTTAACGTGGCTTATAATGTTGGTGCACGGAACGAACATCCCGAAAAAACCGGATTTGCCCATTTATTTGAACACCTCATGTTTGGAGGTTCTAAAAACATTCCTAACTACGATAATCCAGTTCAAAAAGTGGGTGGCGACAACAATGCCTTTACCACTAATGATTTAACTAATTATTACGTAACCCTGCCCTCACAAAATATCGAAACTGCTTTTTGGCTCGAATCGGACAGGATGCTTGAACTGGCTTTTAGCGAGAAGAGTTTGGCTGTGCAAAAAAATGTAGTAATCGAAGAATTTAAACAACGGTTTTTGAACCAGCCTTATGGCGATGTTTATCCACTGATGAAAGATTTGGCCTATAAAATTCATCCCTACAAGTGGCCAACCATTGGAAAAGAGATATCGCACATAGAGAAAGCTACTTTAACCGATGTGAAAGACTTTTTTTATAAATACTATGCGCCCAACAATGCTGTTTTAACCGTAACGGGCAATGTTGAGCCCGATAAAGTATTTAAGTTAGCCACAAAATGGTTTGGCGATATTCCCCGCCGAAACGTTCCTTTTCCAAGTTTTCCAAAAGAACCGCCACAAGATGGATTTCGCGAAAAAAAGGTCGAACGTGAAGTGCCTTATCATGGTTTATATATTTCGTTTCACATGGACGAGAAACTAAACCCAAATTATTACGTAACCGATTTAATCTCTGATATTTTATCGAACGGACAATCGTCGCGTATGTACCGGAATTTGGTAATGGAGCGGGGGTTGTTCAGCGAGTTGGATGCCTACATTTCGGGCGATAACGACCCCGGTTTATTCTCTGTATCTGGAAAATTAATCGACGGAGTGAACATCGATGAAGCGCACCAAGCTGTTTGGAATGAGCTAAACCGAATAAAATCTGATTTAATTAGCGAAAATGAATTGAAAAAAGTAATCAATAAAGTAGAAGCGACGCTGGTTTATGCCGAAATAAATTATCTAACCAAAGCCATATCGTTGGCTGGTTTTGAGTTAATGGGCGATGCAAACATCATTAATCAGCAATCTGAACTTTATCGCGATGTAAGCGCGCAAAAAATTATTGATGTGGCCGGGCGTATTTTCACCCCCGAAAATTGCTCCACACTTTACTATCTTAAAAAATAAACATGATTGACCGAAAAAAAGCACCTTTAATTATCGATATCGAAAACATTGACTTTATACTACCAGAACAATGGGAGTTGGACAATGGCATTAAGGTGTGGGGCATTAATGGTGGAAGCCAGGAACTGGTGAAAATCGATTTCATTTTTGATGCTGGTACTTGGTATCAGCCTGCTAACTTAATTGCCGGCTTAAGCAATTCGTTCATGAAACAAGGCACCAAAAACTATTCGGCACAGCAAATTGCCGAGGTTTTCGACAGCCGAGGCGCATACTTACACTTAAATGCCGACCAACAATTTGGAACTGTTTCAATTTTAACACTCAATAAATATATCGATGAGATTTTGGCCGTAACTGCCGATGTGGTTAAAAATCCGCTTTTTCCTAACAAAGAATTGAAGACTCAAATTGCCAAAAAGAAACAACAGTTTATTGTTGAAAATAATAAAGTGAAAGTTTTGGCGCAAAAACGTTTTTCTCAAGTTGTTTTTGGCGAAAACCACGCTTATGCAAATACCAACAAAATAACCGATTATAACAATTTGAGCCGTGAACAGTTTGTTGATTTTCATCGTTGCCACTACATGGCCGATAATTGTAGAATTATTGTTGCTGGGCTTTACAATGATGATATTAAATCAAAATTGAACCACTATTTTGGTGACAACGACTGGAAGGCAGCTTTGACCTTAAATACGAGGCAAAATATTTTAGAATCATCGGCCATACATGAACACTTTTTAATAAAAAGCGATGCTTTGCAGTCGGCCATTCGAATTGGACGGCTTTTGCCAGGGCGAAACCATCCTGATTTTCACGCCTTGAATGTTTTGATTACCATATTGGGCGGGTATTTTGGTTCGCGACTCATGACCAATATCCGTGAGGAAAAAGGTTATACTTATGGCATTGGTGCTGGTATCTTCAGCCTCCAAAACGCTTCGTTTTTATCCATATCAACCGAGGTGGGATTTGAGTTTGGCCAAGCGACTTTAAAAGAGATTTATTTTGAAATAGATCGTTTGCAAAACGAATTGGTTGGCCACAACGAACTTGATATGGTGAAGCGCTATCTTTTGGGTGAAACCCTACGAAGCTTCGATGGAGTATTTGCTATTTCTAACAGCCTAAGAACGCTGATTGAAGCCAAACTGGATTATTCACATTACCAGCAGTTTATTGATAAAGTGAAATCCATAACACCCAACGAGTTGTTGGATCTTGCAAAAATATATCTTTCAAAAAATGATCTCTACCAGATTGTAGCAGGTAAAAACCAATAAGCCAAGTCAATTTCATAATCATGTATAGATAAGCAATCTGTTTTAGGTCTTGTTTTTATCGTAAAATTGTAACTTTTTTATAAATAAATAATCAGTTAGCAGTTGGCATTGGTTTAAATGAGATGTACTAAAAGTCATTTTGCTTTATTTCGAATTTTTTTTAACTCTGTTTGTCCCTCATTGAACGAAAGTTTATCTTTGGGCATATTTTTAATAACTGAAAAATGAACAATCGAAAAATAAGGGTACGGTTTGCTCCGAGCCCAACTGGCCCGCTACATATTGGCGGTGTGCGAACTGCTTTATTCAATTATTTGTTTGCAAAAAAACAAGGTGGCGATTTTTTGCTCCGCATCGAAGATACCGATCAAACACGTTATGTACCAGGAGCCGAAGAATACATTATGGAAGCTTTGCGCTGGTGTGGTATAAAAGTAGACGAGGGAATTGAAGAAGGCGGCCAGTATGGCCCTTACCGGCAATCGGAACGTAAGGCAATTTACAAGCAATACTCCGATCAATTAATTGAGTCGGGTAATGCTTATTATGCGTTCGATACCCCCGAAGAACTTGATCAGCTACGAGCCGATTACGAAACTCGTGGTGAAACCTTCACTTATAATTCTGAAACTCGCACCCAACTTTGCAACTCGCTGTCTATTAGTAGCGATGAGGTAAAAATCAGACTTGCCAATGACGAAAAATTCGTGGTTCGATTTAAAATGCCTATTAATATCGATGTTACTGAAACCGATATGATTCGTGGTGATGTAACTTTTAATACCGACCGTTTAGACGATAAAGTTCTATTTAAGTCCGATGGAATGCCAACTTATCACTTGGCCAACGTAGTTGACGACCATTTGATGAAAATCACCCATGTTATTAGGGGCGAAGAATGGTTGCCTTCGATGCCGCTTCATGTTTTGTTGTATGAAAAAATGGGGTGGGATAGTCCACGCTTTGCGCATTTACCGCTGATCTTAAAACCAGTCGGAAAAGGAAAACTCAGTAAACGCGATGGCGATAAAATGGGTTTCCCGGTATTTCCTTTGCAATGGACTGATCCTCTGAATAGTGAAACATCATCGGGGTATCGCGAAGATGGCTATTTCCCCGATGCATTTATAAACATGCTTGTCTTGCTGGGATGGAACCCTGGCACCGAACAGGAAATTTTTTCGATGGACGAATTAATTGAAGCTTTCGATATTTCGCGGGTAGGTAAATCGGGCTCAAAATTCGACCCCGAAAAAACCAAGTGGTTCAACCATCAATACATGATGGTAAAACCTGATGAAGAACTGGCTCAAACATTTAATGTTTTACTGGCCGAGAAAGGCATTAGTGCCGATATGGACTACATTATAAAGGTGGTAGGTATGTTAAAAGACCGAGCAACCTTTTTACCCGATATTTGGGAACAAGGCCATTACTTTTTTGAAACGCCAGCTAGCTATAACGAAAAAGATACCAAAAAACGATGGAAACCTGGTGTTCCCGAAATGATGCTTGAAATTGAAAAATTTTTGGGGAGCTATTCATCGGTATGGGAAGCAATTGCTGTGAAAGAAGCTTTTTCGACCTTTATTACTGAAAAGGGATGGGGCTTTGGTGTAGTGATGAATGCGTTCAGAATTTGTATTGTTGGCGCAGCAATGGGAGCAGACCTGTTCGAGATTTGTGAAATGATTGGAAAGAATGAAACTTTAAAACGTATATCAAAAGCGGTTAAGACAATAAAAATTGAAGAATAAATAGATAGAAATATCGATGGGGGTGAAGTCGTTGTTTTGGTTTTTATCAAACAACGACTTTTTTATTGGACATTAATCAACTTCTTCAAAATCGACATATTCACCTTCGTTTTTGTCAATTATTTTCTCGCCCTTATTATTGTAGCGTATGGTGGTTTCGCCCATTTTCGAAGCGCTTTGTTGATTGTCGTAACGTTGTTTTTGTTGGTTATTTGATTGTTCGGGCTGAAACATTTTTCTGATTACATTAATAATCAAATAAATAACCAACGCAACGAATAATGCCCTAAATAAAACTGCCATTTTAATAATAATTGAAAATTTATTGTTTCAAAGTAATATAAAAAGTACCTAAAACAAGAAAAATACTTAATGAATTATTGAATTTTAACGTAATGAATATAGTTAATAAACCATATTTTTTCTGCTGATTTTGCTGAAACGACCAAGCTCCTTAAAGTTGTTGATGGTGATTTCGCCAAAAAATGAAAATAGCATGGTGTTATTATCATCGTTAACTAGAATATGAAATTCGTCCATTTCGTTTTTTGTGCCATGCCCAATCAGCAATAGGTTTTCGTCACTTTCAACTTTAATGCTACCATTTTTACAGTCGATTTCTTCGGGGTCAATTTCAAAGTATTTGTCCCCTTTTAGTTCCGAAGTGAAACGCTCGTAAACATCAAAGGCATTTTGTGTTCCCTTGTGTTCGTTGTAAAATAGCATTCTCACCTTTTTCATTTTCATAATTACCTCTTTGGTATCGTCGTCGACAAAAACCTCTAAGGGTTTTAAAAACGAGCTGTTAAAACTTAATGTAAAAACACCGTCTTTACCCGAGTACATGTCGTATAGCTTATCTGATTTGCCTTGAGCTGTCCCAATGAGAGCGCTGAGCAAAATGGCCAATAAAATTCCAAGTTTGTGTATTAATTGCATAGCGATGTAATTTATTATTTATAATTGACTATTTATTATTGAGCACTATGTGCTGTCTGTAATGGCTTTACTTTAAAATTTGATACAACAATAAATAGTATTAACTACATATTTGTTTAGAGTGTTATTTAATAGGGTGTTATGTTTTTGTTTAATAATCAGTGCATTATGTTTTGAGCGCATAAGTCTTTATGTTGCTCATTATTAGTATGTTTTGTGATTTTTTAATCCAAATATCTAATAATCGAGCAATCTATTGTTGTTTTATTATTTCGAGTCCTTCGCTGGTCATTGTCCACCAAAGCCCAGGCATGTCGTTTACCCATACATTCGAAATGTTTTTCAACCTATTTAAAACCGGAATGGTATTTTCGTCGAGATAAATTGAGGCACCTACGGGCATGTATAAGGTTACTTTAGTCTTTTGCGAACGCCATTTTTCACCTGCTTTAATAACGTAATAGGGGTCAATAATGAGCGTGTCGCCCGATAAAACGGAAGAGAAGGTAATGTTTTCTGCATTCCTTTTGGCGGAGCGTAGCGTATTGCCTCGTGCCAATTTTTCAATTTCAAGCATAAATTCTTCATTTTTCGAAGGCGATATCGTCAAATTGGGTCGAGCAATTATATATTCTTTTTCATCATTTTTTACAAGCCTGTAATTATTGATTTCGAAAAGATAATCTATAAAATCAGCACTTATTTTGTTGTTAGTTTTTATAACTATTTCTTTTTGTGTGACTTCAATTGGTGTTTCGCTAATAATTTCAGCATTGACTCTGAAGTTGTCAATTGCCCCAACGGTTGAACCAATTGCAACAATTCCGGTAATTATCCATGCACCAACGGCTGTTAAAATAAACGAATGTTTATTCGATACATTGTCGAAAAGTAATGCAATGCCGGCATAGATATAAATGATTACAGGAATAGTTAGCAGTAAAAAAGCAGAAATGGCCACGGTTATTATTAAGCTCTCGCTGAAAACGTAATTAACGAAAAAACGTTCTTCAAAGCCCGGCATATAGCCAATAATACCAGTAGCTACTATGGCAATGCCAACAATTAACGTAATTACAAATAAACCGGAAAGGATGATTAATACTCCAAATAAACGAGCAATAACACTGTGCTGTTTTTTAGGCTTTTCAATATTGGACGATATTTGCTGCTGATATTTGAAATCACGATTTGAATTGTTTGATTGGGGAGGTCGTATTTGCTCTTTTTGTTTGTGAAAATTGGTATTGGTTTTATTATCGATAGCCGCCTGAGCCATTAATAAATCGACTGTAATATTCTTATCAGCAATAAAGTGCTTCAATAATAATGCAATCCGAGTTTCCTCGGCCTTAACTACGGCGCTAATTCGATCATCGTGTCGATGGTCGGTTTCAAATTTGGAAAGATGCCTATTAATAAGCTGGTAAGCATCTTCGAAAAAGACAAATTCATAACCACTAATATTGATTCTAAAAATCGGATTCATAGCGTTTTATATTAAAATACGAACAAATTTAAAGTTCTTTCAATTGTGTTAGCCATTAAATTATGAATATATTGGAAAAATATCGGTAAAACTACGAGTTCAGTGGGTGAACAAAGTTTTTTCTTCATTATAACAATATATTATTTCTATTATAGAAATTTTTCTTAATTTAGGAGTTCGAATTTGAAAGATTATTTTAATACAATATATAATAAACTTGGAGCTTAGACTTAAAACTATAATATACCGGTTATGCAAAAAGAAAATGATTCTCTGATATTTGTTGTTGAAGATAATCGTGTTTACAACAAGCTTATTGTGAGTTATTTAAAAGCAAATAAATTCACAAATTTGATGCCGTTTTATACCGGAGAAGATGTTATTAATAACTTATACCGGAATCCCGATATCATTATTCAGGATTTTATGCTCGATGGCATGAATGGGATTGACGTGTTGAAAAAAGCCAAAGAAATGGATACGAATATTGAATTTATCTTCCTTTCGGGGCAAGATAATATTGACGTTGCCATTAATACCATGAAATACGGTGCTTACGATTATATTGTTAAAGATCAAATGGCACTCAAAAAGATGGTCAATAAAATCAATAAAATTCAATCGGTTAATAAGTTGGTGCAAACCAATAAACGATATAGAGTTTGGGTAGTGTTTTTCTTTATAGCACTGGTTGTCATCGTTTTGGTTATGCTGGCGCTAACATTTTTAGTGCCTAGTAAGTTGGGTTTCTTAATGTAATTCGAACTAAATCGATTTGACTTTTCAAATTTTAATCTAATGTGATTTTTCAACTGGTAAGGTGAAATGAAAAGTTATTCCTTTATTTTGATGCTTTAGACCCAAATTTAACCTGAAAGTATTTCCACCAATTCTTTGCATAAAAGTAAATAAAGTCCAGTAGAGGGTTCATTTTCTGTACCCGGCAGTTCATATATTGTTTGATTTTTGAGACTAAGATGAATAGAAGAATCTTTTATTGATGAAATTTCATTTTTGGGGAACTCAAGAATAGCACAATTTGATTACTTATATATAGCTGTCTGGGATATTTATAAAACATTTAGCCACCAACTTTCCACAAATTACTGGTTGAGTTCAATAAATATTCAGTTTGCCCATGTTCATGGGTAAACCAATTTTGGTCATTAAACCTATGATTTTAGATTTTACTGCTGCTATCTATATTGTAACGTTTTCCCATAAAATAAATATCTGATTGGTAACGATCAATCAATTTTAGGGTAAATTGGTGAAAAAGCGAACAAATAGAAAAACAATTAATTCGAATTACTTTTTTATTCATCAATGGTTGATTGCTCTGTTTTTTGGGGGATATTCAACTCAAATTTAACTTTTGAAAGTTTAGTTGAAGTGAAAAACATTAGTATTGTAAAAATGAACGTAGCGAAGACTAATGGTTTGAAAGGTTTCTTTAAAAAACACCGAAGTACAAGACTTATAAGGGCCAATATCCCATTCAAAGCGAATAAAGTCAGCATTTTAATTACACTTTCGATATGCTCCTGAACAACTCCTTCGGTTTGAGGAGAAGGAATTAGTCCACTTGTTAGTACTAAACTTGAGCTGATCGATAAAACAATTATTAATATCTCAGCGATTGCTCCTAAGTTGTTCTTTTTGTTAATCCATCCGAATAAGTAAAGCGATAAAATGGCAAACAGAAAATATTGTGGAATGGTGCGTAGCAAAACTTCAAGCTGATCAACAGTCATTATGGTCTATTTTTAAATTTGAACAAAAATAGCATTAAATAGTTACTTAAATCTTTTTATACTTCTTTAAAAATGATGAGTTTTGTAAAATAAAATTAAAAAACAGATTGATATGCGAAATTTACTCCTAGTTGGTATTGCTTTTTTAATTATTCTTAATTCATGCAATACTTCGAAATATTCGCCACCATATACCGTGGCTTTTTATAACGTCGAAAATTTATTTGATACCATCAGTAATCCAGCAAAGTTAGATCAAGAGTTTTTGCCCGATTCACCTAAGGAATGGAATACCGAAAAGTATTTTAAGAAGATCAATGATATTGCAAGGGTTTTAAAATCAATCGACTCCATTAACTTTCCTGCTGTAATTGGTCTTTGCGAAATTGAAAACGATGTGGTTTTAAACGACTTGGTAAAATGCGATTACCTTAAAAAAGCAAATTATCAGATTGTATGGGAAGAAGGTCCTGACGATAGGGGGATTGATTGTGCGTTTTTATATAATCCATCTATTTTTAAACTCAATTCATTTCAGTTTATTCCAGTTAACGATCCCGAAGATTTCAGTTTTGTTACTCGTGACATTTTATATGCTGAAGGTAAAATCAACAATGAGCAGTTTCACTTTTTCGTTAACCATTGGCCATCACGTAGAGGTGGAGCTGATGTCTCGACCCCAAAAAGGGTTTTAGCTGCCAATATTTTGCGAAATAAGGTTGATGAGATTATTCATTCAAATCCCAATTCAAACATCGTGATTATGGGCGATATGAACGATGAACCCGGTGATATTAGTTTGTCGGACATTTTAGTTGCTTTACCCAACAAGCTTCCGATTGCCAATACCGATTTGGTCAACCTCATGCATGACGAATATGAAAGCAATAAAGGATCGTATAACTATCAGGGAAACTGGAATATGATTGATAACCTTATTGTTACTGGATACCTTATTCAAAAAGCCGAAGGATTGAAAACAACCATCGATAACGGCTATATTTTTCATCGTGACTTTATGGAGTTCGTTTCAAAAAGTGGCGAAATATCACCCAACCGTACTTATGGCCGTACTTATTATGGCGGTATAAGCGATCATTTTCCGGTTTATTTTACTTTGGAATAGGCTCTATTTGAAATTGCTATTGTAATAAAAGTATTCAAAACCTATACTTTCAATTAATGAAAATAGAAAGGGGAAACCATAAGTTTCCCCTTTCTAAATATTATTATTATTATTCACTGCTAATCAACCACATTAGCAATTTGAGTTGCCGAATATTTCCCTTCATCAAGTTTCTTACGAACTTCGGTAAATGCTTTAATGGTATAATCAACATCTTCGAGCGAGTGAGCTGCTGTTGGAATAATCCGCAACAATAATTCACCTTTTGGGATAACTGGATAGATTACAATTGAACAAAAAATATTGTAGTTTTCACGTAAGTCCATTACAACATTAGTTGCTTCGGGTACACCACCTTTAAGATAAATGGGGGTAACGGGTGAGTTGCTTTTTCCCAAGTCGAATCCCTGAGCTTTAAGACCGCTTTGTAAGTGATTAACAACTTTCCAAAGATTTTCCCTGAGTTCGGGGCGGTTTTTTAATAACTCGAGCCTTTTCAGAGCACCAATAACCATGGGCATTGGCAACGATTTGGCAAAAGTTTGCGAACGCATATTGTAACGCAAATAATCAACAATTTCTTCATCGGCAGCAATAAAGGCTCCAATTCCGGCCATTGCTTTTGCGAATGTTGAGAAATAGAGGTCAATTTGGTCTTGTACGCCAAAGTATTCTCCAGTACCTGCGCCTGTGGCTCCCATGGTACCAAAACCGTGAGCATCGTCAACCAAAAGTCTGAAGTTGTACTTTTCTTTTAGCGCAACAATTTCATCGAGTTGTCCTAAATCGCCGGCCATTCCAAACACTCCTTCGGTAATAACAAGGATGCCACCACCTGTTTCGTTGGCTAGTTTGGTTGCAAAGCGCAACATTTTATCACATTTCTCGAGGTTGTTGTGTTGAAAAACGAAACTTTTACCACCTTTTGCTTTGTGGAGAAAAATTCCATCCATAATGCAAGCATGGCTTTCCGAATCGTAAACAATAACGTCTTTACGACTGACAATGGAATCAATAATTGAAACCATGCCTTGGTATCCAAAGTTGAGAAGAAAGGAATCTTGTTTGCCAACAAAAGCAGCAAGCTCTTTTTCTAGCTCTTCGTGTTTACTGGTTTGTCCCGACATCATACGGGCTCCCATAGGGTAAGCCAATCCATAGTCGGCTGAAGCTTTGGCATCTGCTTCCCGAACTTCGGGGTGATTAGCCAAGCCCAAATAATTGTTTAAACTCCAGGTAAGAACTTCTTTTCCCCTGAATTTCATTCGGGGATTAATATCTCCTTCAAGCTTAGGAAACATATAATAACCATGAGCTTGTTTTTGGTATTGGCCAAGTTCGCCTTTATTCGTTCTGATTTTATCAAAAATGTCCATTGCTTTGGTTTTAATTAAACGATGCAAATGTAGAATTTTTACAGCGTATTGCAAATAATGTTAAAATACAATAAATAATTTTATCGTAGCAGCATATTTCTTTAATTTGTAAGTTTCTAAATTGGATTAAAAAGCATACTTTTGCAAAACATTTTAAGTTATGAGAAAAAAGTGGTTCTTCTTATTGATTTTTAGCCTTGTTATGGTTTCGTGTACCGATTTTAACAAAGTTGTTAAAAGTACCGATTACGAATACAAATATAAAAAAGGTATTGAATATTACGAAATGGGCGATTATAACCATGCCAACACTCTTTTCCAAGACTTGGTGTATGTTTTTAGGGGAACTTCACGGGGTGATCAGCTTTTTTACTATTATTCAAAAAGTTTATTCAAACAAGGCGATAATATTTTAGCCGGACATTATTTTAAGAATTTAATTGATCAATATCCTCGAAGTAAGTTTGCCGAAGAGGCTCAGTTTATGGTTGGTTATTGTTTTTTTAAAGATTGTCCTACTGTAAAACTCGATCAAGGAGTCTCCCGTAAAGCAATTGACGCGCTCCAACTGTTTATAAACCTTTATCCTTATAGCGATAAAGTTGGAGAAGCAAACATTTTGATTGATGAGTTAAATCAAAAAATTGCCTACAAATCGTTTCTCAATTCCAAATTGTATTACGATATGGGCTATTATAAAGCATCTGTTATTTCTTTATCGAATAGCTTGACCGATTATCCCGAAACTCAGTATAGGGAAGAACTTCGATTTTTTCTTTTTAAATCGAAATATGTTCTTGCTATGAACAGTATAGAAAGCAAAAAGAAAGAAAGACTGGAAGAGGCTCGTGATGAATATTTTATTTTTATTGACGAGTTTCCCGAAAGTAAACATGCAAGAGAAGTTAAGCGCGATTTTAAACAAGTTTCCCAGTTGCTGGGTTATAACAATGAAAAAATAAGTTCAATACAATAGATATGGATTACAAAAAAACAAAAGCTGCAACTAATACTGTTGCCCGAAATTTTGAAGAATTAACCAGGGATACCAATAACATCTACGAATCAGTGATGATCCTTGCCAAACGTTCAAACCAGATTTCGTCTGAATTGAAGGAAGAGCTCAATCAAAAATTGGCTGAATTTGCTTCGTACACCGATAACCTCGAAGAGATTTTCGAAAACCGCGAACAAATCGAAATTTCCAAATTTTATGAGCGACTTCCAAAACCGGTGTTGATTTCGACCCAAGAGTACCTCGAAGATCGTATTTATCATCGTAACCCTATTAAAGACAGTAGTAAAACAAAATTCTAATCGATAATAATAACCGGTGAGGTTAATTGATAAACATATTGTACTTGGTATAACCGGAAGCATAGCTGCCTATAAAGCAGCTACGCTTTTACGGGGTCTTGTGAAAGAAGGCGCTCATGTACAGGTTGTTATCACACCGGCTGGAAAAGAATTTATCACTCCGGTTACGCTTTCGGCTCTTTCGAACCAACCGGTTATCAGCGAATTTTTTGGCGCAAGTGATGGTACTTGGCATAGTCATGTTGATTTGGGGCTGTGGGCCGATTTAATGATCGTTGCTCCGGCTACGGCTTCGTCCATGGCTAAAATGGCCAATGGTGTAGCCGATAACATGCTTGTTACCACTTATATGTCGATGAAATGTCCGGTAATGATTGCTCCAGCTATGGATCTCGACATGTATAAACATCCAGCCAATCAAAAAAACATCAAAACGCTTATAGAATACGGCAATATTATAATTGAACCCGAAACTGGCGAGTTGGCCAGTGGCCTAGTTGGCATAGGTCGTATGCAAGAACCTGAAAACATTGTGGAAGAGGTTGTTGCTTTCTTTCAAAAAAAAAAGCCTTAATCGGTAAAACTTTTTTGGTAACAGCCGGACCTACTCACGAAAAAATCGACCCAGTTCGTTTTATTGGTAACTACTCATCGGGCAAAATGGGATATGCCATTGCCGAAGAGCTTGCTCAGCGTGGCGCAAATGTTAAACTCATTTCGGGGCCAGTTTCAATTCAAACTATTCATCGTAATATTCAACGAATTGATGTTGTTTCAGCCGAACAAATGTATCATCAGTGCGTACAACATTTTTTGGCAAGCGATGGGGCAGTAATGTGCGCAGCAGTTGCCGACTTTAAACCCGAAACCGAAGCCAACGAAAAAGTAAAGCGCGGCGTCGAAAATTTCACCTTAACACTTAAACCCAACCCCGACATTGCTGCTAAAATGGGCGAAATGAAAAGTCAGGGGCAGTTATTGGTGGGTTTTGCGCTCGAAACCAACGATGAACGTAATAATGCCTTATTGAAAATTAAAAAAAAGAACCTCGATTTTATTGTTTTAAACTCATTAAACGATGCGGGTGCGGGCTTTCAAACCGATACCAACAAAATTACAATCATCGACCGATATAATAATTCATTATTTTTTGAGTTAAAAAGTAAACACGATGTCGCTGTCGATATTGTTGATCAAATCATATTAAAAATGGCGTTGTAATTTTGCGCGCTATTCTTAATTTTACAGCTCAAAATTGAAAAATGAAGAAAGCACTGATTATTGTTTTATTGTTACTGATTGCTTTGACTCCATTTGCGCAAGAATTGCGTTGTAATGTGAGTGTCAATGCCAATAAAATAACCGGTATAAATCAAAATATCTTTCGAACCATGCAGATGGATTTGTATGATTTTATGAATAACCGGAAATGGACTACACACACTTTCAAAAACAACGAGCGCATAGAGTGCAGTATCAATATTCAGCTCGAAAAGCAAATTTCATCCGACGAATACCAAGGAAACATTACTGTTCAAAGTAAAAGAACGGTCTTTAATTCGTCGTACAAAACAACTATTTTGAATATACGCGACGATGCATTCAGAGTTAAATATCAAGAATATCAGGCCATTGAGTTTGCCGAAACATCCAATAAAGATAACCTGACCAGTATTCTTGCTTTTTATGCTTACGTTATTTTAGCGTTCGATTACGATACCTATGCGCCTAATGGTGGTACCGAGTATTTTGAAATGGCCCGCAAAATAGTGAACGATTCTCAGAGTTTCCCCACATCCATAACCGGCTGGAAAGCTTTTGAGTCGGATTATAACCGCTACTGGCTTATCGACAACGTACTGAATAAGACCTATGCTCCTTTTCGTGAGTGCACCTACAATTATCATCGCAAAGGGCTCGATGTAATGTCGGAGAGTGTTGAATCGGGGAGATCCGAAATTGCCGAGTCACTGCGGCTTATACAACGAGTTTTCCGTTCGCGTTCGAGATTGTACATTACCCAATTGTTTTTCGATGCCAAATCGAACGAGTTGGTTAGTATTTTTTCCGACTCGTACCCTGATGAACAAGATCGTGTAATACAACTTTTATCGGAATGTGATCCCTCAAATGCCGGAAAATACGAAAAGATGAAAACGAAAATGGAAAACAAGGACTTTTGATCTTTAAGATATGTTAAGCACCCTTTCAATTAAAAACTATGCAATAATTAAAAACCTGAACGTTAACTTTGACGAGGGTTTTTGTGTTATAACGGGCGAAACCGGAGCTGGTAAATCCATTATAATGGGTGCCTTATCACTTATTTTGGGTCAAAGAGCCGATTCGTCGGTAGTGAATGAGAATGAGGGGAAATGTGTTGTTGAAGGGCGTTTTAAGATTGAATCAACTAAAAAACTGCAAAGCTTTTTTAACGAGAATGAACTTGACTTCGATGTTCCGGTAATCCTTCGCAGGGAAATCACTACCGCGGGTAAATCGCGCGCTTTTGTTAACGACACACCGGTTTCATTAAATATATTACGCGATTTGGGGCTGATGCTTATCGACATTCACTCACAGCATTCGAACCTCGAATTGGGCAAACATCAATTCCAATTGAATGTTTTAGACTGGTATTGTGGCAATGATAGTTTGCTCGCCAAATACACGGTTTTATATCACGAATTAACAAAAATCCAACATCAAAGAAATGAATTGTTCGAAATTGCCGAGAAAGCAAAAGCCGACCTCGACTACTTCGAATTTCAATTTAACCAACTTAACGAAGCAAACCTGACCGATGGCGAACAAGAAGAGCTGGAACAGGAACAAGAAATACTGACCCATGCCGGTGAAATTAAAGCTGGGCTCGAATCGGTTTATCAAATTTTGGATGGCGATGAACAGTGCGTTATTGTTAAAGCAAAAGAAGCCAATTCAGTTTTGCAACGCTTGAAAAGTTACTTGCCGTTTGCCGAAGAACTGTCGAAACGTTTGGAAAGCGTTTATATTGAAATGCGTGATATAGCTGACGAAAGTGAACTTTTAGCCGAAAAAACTGAAGATAATCCCAGTCGGCTTGGGTTTATAGCCGAACGGATAAACTTAATTTATACCTTACAACAAAAGCACAGGGTTGAGTCGGTTGCTGAATTGATAACGCTTCGCACTGAATACGACCAGAAAATTCAAGCTTCGGCATCGTACGGTTTCGATATAGAGCGTCTCGATGGCGAAATTAAAGCACAAACCGAATTGGTCGGTAAGGCTTCAAATGAGTTGCATTTGTCTCGTGAAGAGGGTATAAAGGGCTTTAAAACCGAAGTGACTCAATATTTGAATCAGTTAGGTATGCCAAATGCAGTTTTTTCCGTTGATCTTGTTTCCAAAGGAAATTTTGGGTCAACGGGTACCGATGAGGTTTATTTCTTATTTACCGCCAATAAAGCCGGCCAACTCGAAGATATTAATAAAGTGGCTTCGGGCGGCGAATTGTCGCGTTTGATGTTGTCTATTAAAACCGTTGTCGCAAAATCGAAAGCACTACCTGCAATTATATTCGACGAGATCGACACCGGAATATCGGGCGAAATTGCCATTAAAATGGGTTCAATACTTAGCGAAATGGCTAAATACATGCAGGTAATCAACATTACCCACTTGCCGCAAATTGCTTCGAAGGGGATGAGCCATTACCAGGTGTATAAAAACGAGCATAGCCACGGTGTCGAAACAGACATCAAAAAACTGAACAGTGATGAACGAGTGTTTGAAATTGCTAAGATGCTTAGTGGCGAAATACCCCACCAATCGGCAATCGACAATGCCCGCTCACTTTTAGGATTTGCTTAAATTAGTTGCTGATAAAAAGTGTTCTTTAACTCATCACCTTATTTCCATATTTTCCTTTTATTTAAGGCATTACGATATTTTGCTGCGTAGGCATTGTGTTGTGATAAGTTTTGTGCAAAATTGTGGTATCCCGAAAAATCTTCGCGAGCACACATGTAGATGTAACTGTGGCTTTCAGCATTTAACACCGCATCAATCGACGAGATTTCAGGGAAATTGATTGGCCCCGGAGGCAATCCTCCGTATTTATAAGTGTTGTATGGTGATTCGGTTTCGAGCATGACGTTGGTGATGCGTCGGATTGCAAAATCACCTATGGCAAATTTGACGGTTGGATCGGCTTGTAATAACATGCCTCGCTTTAATCGGTTAATGTAAACTCCTGCCACACGTGGTTTTTCATCGGGCATTATTGTTTCTTCCTGAACAATAGATGCTAAGATGCTTACTTCCATAGGCGATAATCCAAGTTTTTCGGCCTTTTCTTTTCTATTTTGATTCCAAAAATGTACATATTCAAACTGCATTTTCTCGATAAACCCCGCTGGGGTAGTAGTCCAGTAAAACTCATAGGTATTGGGGATGAATATCGACGAAAAAGTAGTTTGGCTAAGGTTGTATTTTGAATAGTTCTGTTCATTCATGAATTCATCAAAAAATGCCATCGAATCGGCTTCAAAATATTGCTCCACTTTGCCTGCCAAATCGTTAAAGTTTCTAACGTTATTAAATGTCACTTTAAGTGGTGTTTGATTCCCTATACGTAAAATATTCACCAATTGGTTGGTATTCCAGCCTTTTTTTACTTCGTAGCGGCCAGCCTTAATGTTATTATTATAATCTTTCTTTTTAGCAACCCACCTAAAAGCTTTGATGCTATAAATCACATCTTCGTTAATTATCAAGTTCTCAACAGTTTTATAGTCAGATCCCGTTGGAATTAGCAATACCATGTCTTTCTTTACACTTTCTTTAAAAACGAAGCCAAACAATTCATAAGCCTTAACGCCTGAAATAATTAACAAAACGCCAAAAATTATCAGCGAAAACTTTCCGATACGAGGATAAATCAGGCTCTTATTTTTTCTTTCAATACTCATTTCTATAACTTTTTTTGCAAAAATAGATATTTTTGTCATTCTATTTCACTAATGTCCGGAGAAACTTATTTATTGAAAAAAGGTTGCTTCGCGTTGCTGCAAATGACGCTGTTCGTGAGACTTGTGAAGGATGGAGGGGTTTGTCATTGTGAGCGAAGCGAAGCAATCTCTAACTTTTACCGGACAACAATAATTCTATTTATTCAATGTAAAGAATTCACCAATAATTTTAATGATTAAACTGCTGTGAGTAGTTGATAGCTTGCAATGAAACTTTAGTAGATCTTTTTATTTTTGAATTTCTTTTTTATCGTTGTGTTGCTCAAATCCAAAATTGTGTTCCTTGCACCGATTCTACTCGGTAGCCCTCTCAAATTATGACATCGAGATTGTATCAGTTTACTTTTGATTCCTGTATTTTTCCTTTAATAGTAGCATCTTGAGTGGTAAACCGGAAATTCAGGACAACCACATTCTCCTTCAATTCCTCTTCTTTAAAAATAGTTCAGATTATTCTTTCGTTTTTGTTTATATGTTTTCTGCTATAAGTTATTGTGAATAAGTTATTCAGTGACTCTCTGAGTTAGTGACTCACGAATCAATCGTCTTAATTCAAGTTGTTTGTTTTGTACAACACGTCTCGAAACCGGGCGATAAAATTCGGCGTAACGGCATTTTGCCGGTCTGAATTTCATATCATCCATATTGCCTTTAATGTCAATACCTAGTTTTATGGGTATTGGGCTATCAACTAGCGAAATATGATAATCGAAACTTAAATCGAAATTGTGCCGGCCACCCACAACTGCTTTGTATTTGTCCATCACAATCAGGAAGGGGTAAATGTCGATCTCTTCCCTAAAAATGGTAAATTCAGCCGAAAGGGAATCAATCCGGTTTTGGGTTTTCTTATTGAAACGCAGGGTTTTAGCAATTTCCCCAAATGTTTCACCATCCATTAATACCAAATCCTGACCTGTAATAGATGCTGCACCTCGTAAGGTCGATTTTTTAATGTTGTAGCTTGAATCAAGATAAGTTTCAATGGCCATATGAAATTCACCTTCGCCACCAAATGAGCGCAACATGGGCATTAAACTATCAATATCGGGTATCATTCGCAGCAATTCCGAAATTTCAACATCAAGCATGTGGTAGTCAATACCAAGGAAAAGGTGGTTCTTTCGGGGTGTGCGATACATGGCCGTGAGTTGCATTCGGGCAGCATGTGTGGCCAGTTTAACCTCGTCGAGCAGTAAAATGCCATCGTAAATACGAACATCACCTTCGATATTGATTGCGGTATCGGCTCCAAATGTAGCATATTTAACATTGGTATTCATTGTAATATCTATTCCTTTGGGAACCATGTAAGGCCCCTGAAACACCGTGTCGGCAGCTGTTGTTGGGGTATTGGTGTCAACTGGCTTGTTTTCTTGGTCGTAACCCATGCCACTGGTCAGGTTCATCAACTGGTTGATATCGGCAACATTTGAACTGAAACTCAGCTGGCCACGTAAAATCGAATCGCCGCGATAATAGGATAGCATGTTGTTGATATTTCCGGTGAGCGTAAAATCCGATTGGTCGATTATAATAGTTCCTTCCTTAATTTTTAGTAGCTCGGGTTCAAAATCCATCTTCATGGTAGGTATTTCAATTGGAAACGTAAACCCATCAATTGCAATGTTCCCTTTATCAATTTCGATAAAACCTTTAACCAGCCATTGCAGGAAAAGGTCGTCTTGTGATTTGTCGTTAATCAGGTCAGTTTCGAGATTGATGTGCTCAATTGAGGCGGTATTTGATCCGGCTTTGGCATTAATATAATTGCTGTTGAAATTCAAATATACAATGGGTTCATCATGATTTGGAGCTTTGGTTGAAAGTTTAATTTTTCCAATAGGTTGAGCAGCCGCTAGTTGAATGCTATCCATGCGGACATATAGCGAATCAATTTTGAATGATGCGATTACATCAGGAATTTTATCGGTATTCATAAAGTTTGATGTTTCGGCAATAATTAAGGCATTGCGAAGGTCAAGGTTTATGCTAAGGGGTGTTGAAGTCTTTAAGTTTTTAGTTTTCAGGTTTATAGAAGCAAAATTTGTGGCCGAATTTGCAGTGTGAGTGTTAGGTAGGGCGAATTGCACTTCCGAATAGCCGGTGCTGAGTTGGATAGTGTCGTAATTCGCAGTAAAATCGCTTAATTTAATCTCACCTGCAAGTTTCATTTTGTCCAACTCAAAATTGAATAATTGATCATAAGTAAAAGAGCTTTTAATATTACCGTTCGCATTACCATTCAGTTTCATGTTATATTCGGTAGGTATCATTGCATTGAATTCATTCAAGTTTAGGTTAAATCCTGTATTTAAATTGATGAACATTTCTGAGAAAAGTTGATTGATGTAACCTTTGGTATGCAAGGTCGAATGGGGTGTTTTTGCTTCAAACCATTTGATTTTCAGTAGGGTAGTGTCGTCGTTGCTTAAGTCGGAAATAAAGCCGATTTCAGCTTCAACATCGTGTAGCGTTAGGGGAAGTCCTTCGTAGGCAATACTGCCTTTGGAGATAAAAAAATTCATATCGAAAAGAGGAAAAATTGAATCGGTAAATTGTCCGGTAATTTTACCCTGCGACGATACGATGCCTGTGGCCTCCAAACCTTCGTAATAATGGCGGAACGATGGCGGAATTATTTCCATTACATTAACAATTTGTGAATCGTCAATTTGATAATCAATATCAACGCTTATATCACCATTGTTTGAATTGTATGATACTGCTCCGTTCATTATCAGCGCAATATCGTTTATTGTACTTACAACTTTATCGAGGACTATTAGATTTCCCCATTGGGTAATTTGCGTTTTTATTTCGAGCTGAATTGTAGTGTTATCAAGGTATTTCTCATCGGAATATTGAACCGACATTACACTTTTGTCAATTCTTAGTTGAGCATCAATGGTATCGTTAACAATTAATCCACTCAGGCGAGCATCGAGCCCTTTTATATCGGCAATAATTTCGAGGGTGTGGTCGATATATAATAGGTTAAAGTTTTGCAAATCAATTTCTTCAATTTGAATTACAGGGAGCGTATTGTTTGTTGTATCCTTACTGTTTTGAGACGTGGTATCACTTGGAGTTTGAAAAATTGAATAATTGGTATTGCCATTGCTGTCTGAATAAATTGCCGCTTTCCCATTAATAATTGATAGTTCGTTTATAGTAAGGTGATTATGTTTCCAAAACTTCACCACATCAAACTTTGCTGTTAACTGCTCAAGGTTTATTAAAGTGTCGCTTGGCGCACCAGCACATGGATTAATGAGTTTGAACTCTTCTATTTTTATTCCAAACTGTGGAAATGTACTGAAAAAAGTCAATTCAACTTCACCAATCTCCGTTGTGCAGCTGAGCTGTTTTTTGGCTTGATCCCTGACAATCTTGGTCATTTTTTCGGGAGTAAACACCAGCCAAAGTGCTATTGAAATAACAATAATTACAATTGTTAACAATGTAACAACAGTATACAAGAGTGTTTTCAGAAATACCTTCATTTACAATTGTCTCAGTTTTTATTTTATTGGGCTACTTTAATAAACGAAAAACTTTTGCCAAAATCGTCTTTGTATTTTAATGAAGTAGCCGTTAATTCGGTTACGGTATATACTTTTGGAACAGTACCACCCATTTCCATAATGTGGATGTGAGTCAATTCTGACTCAACCAATGTCCAAGTAAATTTTTGAGCTTCATCGTCTTTGACATCGTCGGCCTCATCCCAAGTTTTTCCTGATCCGTCGAAATTATAGCTGTAATATACCGTTCCCGATTGCCATTTACCTATTAATAATGAATCGTCGAAAGGTTCAACAATATCGATACATGAAACAACAAGAACCGAAGCAACTACAATTGCTAATAAATAGAATATTTTCTTTTTCATACCAATTAAATTATTCGTAAAAGGTTTATTTTATTTAATTGAACTCATGAATGCTTTGCATTTGTTTTTAAGTTGTTGTATGACCTATTCCGCAAAAGGCTGAATAATTTACATTTCGCTTATTTTCTGGTGTTTACAATTCGATAAAAGCAAGTTTCTTTCATGAAAGTTAATTATTTAATCAAAGATAAACATAAACATGAAATAAGACAAGGTGTTAAAATATAGTTTTTAAAACTCAAAATATCGTTTTAAAATTGTTTATTAAATAACGACTTGTTGTTGATTATCAGTAAAAAAGAGCAATGATGTCGCTTGCTTTTTAATGATTTTGTTAATAAAACATCGCTTTAAAATGTGGTGGTAATGGAATAGTATTTCTATATTTGGGGTTCATTTTAAGTAATCTTATGGACGAGTTTATTGTTTCGGCACGAAAATACAGACCTACGACATTTATGTCGGTAGTTGGACAAAATTCAATTACTGCCACTTTGAAAAATGCTACAAAAAACAATCAAATGGCACATGCCTATTTGTTTTGTGGTCCGCGGGGTGTTGGTAAAACAACTTGTGCCCGTATTTATGCAAAAACAATTAACTGCCAGAATATTACATCCGATCACGAACCCTGCAATGTTTGCGAATCGTGCATGGCATTTAACGAAAACCGTTCATATAATATTCATGAACTCGATGCTGCGTCAAATAATTCGGTCGATGATATCAGAACATTGATTGATCAAGTAAGGGTGCCACCCCAGTTGGGAAATTATAGTGTTTACATCATCGACGAGGTACACATGTTATCACCGTCAGCATTCAACGCTTTCTTGAAAACCTTGGAAGAGCCACCTAAACATGCAATTTTTATTCTGGCAACAACCGAGAAACATAAAATTTTGCCAACCATTCTTTCGCGTTGTCAGATTTTTGATTTCAACAGGATTAAGGTTTCCGATATCGCCAGCCATATAAAACAGGTTGCTCAAAAGGAAGGTGTTGAAATTGAAGATGCCGGCATCAATATTATTGCGCAAAAGGCCGATGGCGCTATGCGTGATGCCCTTTCGATTTTTGACCAAATAGTAAGTTTCTCAGGAAAAAAAATAAGTTATCAAGATGTAATTACCAACCTGAACGTACTTGACTACGATTATTATTTTAAGCTAATCGAATTTTTCCTAAAAAATCAGGTTTCCGAAGTGCTGATTACCTTTAATGATATTTTAGACAACGGATTTGATGGAAGCCATTTTATTACTGGGTTAAGTTCGCATTTTAGAGATCTGTTGGTTTGTAAAGATGCATCGACTTACCAGTTGCTCGAAGTGGGTGGAGAAATTCAGGAGAGATATAAAGTTCAGGCTGCCCAGTGCGAAAGTGATTTTATTCTCGAAGCCATGGATTTGGCCAATCAGTGCGACTTGAGCTATAAAGCCAGTCAAAACAAACGATTGTTGGTTGAACTGACCTTGATTAAAATTTGTCAGTTAACTCAAAAAAAAAAATAGATAGCTCACCAAGTAACCAGCTTGCTCCACTTTTTGATAGTCCGGGAGAAACAACACCTCGACTTATTGTTACCAACAATAAAGCCTCAGTTGAACAACAAGAAGTTGCCAAACCCAAGGTTGTGGCTACTCGTAAAGCCAATCAAATTGGTACACCTTCGATTAAAAAAGCTTTAGCGGGCATTGCTTACGACGAAAAGGAAATCGAAAACCCTGATATCGTAACAGATACAGAATCGGATATTCAAACCGATTTGCCGTTTTCGATTGATGATGTGCATGAAATTTGGCCGCAAATTGCTGAACGATACGTTGATCAGGTACATTTGTATAACACCTTACTTGCTATGCCTACCCTCGATGATGCTAAAAACGTAATTATTACGGTCGAAAATTCAGTTCAACAAGATAAAATCAGATCATTAAAACCCGAGTTAATTGGAGCTTTACGACGAGGTTTAAAAAATTCAAAAATTGATGTTCAGGTTGATTTAAACAGAACACAGAGTGAAAACAAAATATTAACCGACGAACAAAAATTAAAATCGATGATAGAAAAAAGTCCAGCATTGGGTTTATTAAAGAATAAATTCAACCTAGATTTTAATGGATAATTTTTTGCGCTTAAATATTTAATTTTGAAATTAAAAACTTATATTGAATAAAATTTTTTGTTTAACCTTAAAATAAACGTATTATGTTGAAAGAAAAAATGGAAAAAGCGCTCAACGAGCAGATAAATAAAGAGTTATATTCAGCTTACCTCTACATGTCGATGAGTGCATACGCCCAAACGCTTGGTTTGCCTGGTGTAGCCAATTGGATGAAAGTTCAAACTCAAGAAGAGACTTCACACGCTAACAAGTTTTTCGATTACGTACACGAACGTAACGCAAGGGTGCTATTAAAACCAATCGATGCCGTTGAGTTCGAATTTGGAACTGTTCAGGAAATGTTTAAAAAAGTAATGGAACACGAACAAATGATAACAGATTCAATTAACAAGCTGGTTGATATTGCTATCGAATTGAGCGATCATGCCACGCGCAGTATGTTAATGTGGTTTGTCGATGAGCAAGTTGAAGAAGAAGCCAGTGTGCAGGAAATAATCGATAAACTGAAAATGGTTGAAGGCAAGGGACATGGACTTTTTATGATTGACAAAGATTTAAACCTACGGGTTTTTGTTGATGCAACCCAAAATGCATAACAAGTTTTAAAAACTAAGTAAAAGCGATCTGTAACGAGGTCGCTTTTTTTATTATAACGCTGCCAAGAACTCATTTTAGCTACTTTATTGAAATTAACAGCGACGTAAATGTCTAGCTAATATACTGATTGCTAGCTGAATGATGTGTGTTTTGTCAGTGTTTAAGCTTCTTAGAATGGGCTATTTCTTTATTTATGTCCCATCGTATACATATTCAGCGCAAATATTGATTATAAAGATTGAGCCTTGTCGGCATTTATAAATTTAACAAGCCCTTATAACTTTGTTAATAGGAGCAATTCAATTTCTGCTAAATCAATCAACAAAAGAGTTTCGAGTTTATACCTAGATTATTTTTCAGAATTTCAATTTTGAATTCCTGCCAATAAATTTTTAAGAAATAAAAGGGGAGAGTATAGTTTACAAATGAGAACTGCAACAGGAGCAATTTCAGCTCAAATTATGATACAAATGTAAATCACCCAAGGAAAGCTTAATGTATTAACATCTTTTTATGGGCATAAAATGCAACTACTACTAATCATTATTTCCTAGCTAATACAAATCAGTTAACATATTGATAATCTATACTTTATATGATGTTAGTTAAAGTATAAGTACCTGTGTTTTTGGTTTGAAAGTTACAAAAATGAATTAATAGGCAATTTTGCATATTTTATTAATGCTAAAACACACAATAACAGATATTTAGACCTATTCACCTAAATTACTAATTGACACAGAGCATATTCTGTAAGTTCAATAATAACAGCAATTTATCATTTAAAGGAATAATTGATGTGTTACAAATGTATCACACCCATTAATTACAAATGTGAATTACATTTCCACTTTATTTATTACATTTGTGAAGTGAGTAATTGCACTCTTAAAATGACTAATGTAAACTGATAGTATGCGTGAACGAATTCTTAAAATCATTGAATCGGAAGGAATAACTGCCGCAGAGTTTGCTGATTCAATTGGCGTGCAGCGTTCCAATGTTTCTCATGTTTTAAATGGTCGAAGCAACCCTGGGTTTTTATTCATTCAAAAAATTCTTGAAACCTATACAAGGGTTAATTCAAGGTGGTTGATAACTGGCTCAGGTAGCATATATGAAGACAGTGCAAATACTAGCACTGCAAATGTGGTTTCAAAGCCTGTAACTCCCAATTTGTTTTCAACAAGCGAACAACCCAATAACGAGCCTAAAAAAACAGTTACACCCCCGATAAGACCTCTTGAATTCCCTAATACAGCGGAAAACAATGAAGTTACAAATGTAAAAAAAGTTGAGATTAGTAAACAAAAAACGATTAGTAAGGTGTTGATATTTTACAGCGATCATACCTTTGAAGACTATCGTCCGGCCGAATAATTCTATTATCTTTGTGTCGTTAAATTATTAATTATTCAAAAGAGAGTGAGTGTACTTTCTTATTTGATATTGTATTAAAAATTCAATAATAGCGATGCATAAAACAGTCTGCGAATTACTGGTAACCAAGAATATTCAACTTAATCATGATAATTATCTTATCACTTTACAATCATCTGTCAGATTAGAGAATATTATTCCGGGGCAATTTGTCAACGTTTTAGTTAATAATGCCGAGTCGACATTTTTGCGCAGACCCTTTTCAATACACGATGTTGATTACATAAACAATTCATTTTCAATACTTGTTAAAGTGATTGGTAATGGAACACGTAAATTGGCTGAAGCTAAAACTGGTGATTTGTTAGATGTTATTTTTCCTTTAGGTAATGGTTTTTCACGACCTAAACATGGCGAACGTGTTTTATTGATTGGAGGAGGTGTAGGAATAGCGCCGATGATGCATAAAGCCAGGGAGTCGAAGTTGATGGGAGCCGATGTACACATTCTTTTAGGAGCCCGTACCCACAAAGATCATATACTTATTGAAGAGTTTTCAGAGTTTGGTAAAGTTTACCTAACTACTGACGATGGCTCAATGGGAACAAAAGGTTTTGTGGTTAACCACGAAATATTGAATGAAAAGGGTGGTTTTGATCAAATATATTGTTGTGGTCCGGATCCAATGATGCACGCAGTAGCTAAAAAAGCATTAGAATTGGGAATTGAATGCGAAGTTTCACTTGAAAACATGATGGCCTGCGGTTTTGGTGTTTGCTTATGCTGTGTAACCAAAACAAGCGAAGGTCACAAATGTGTTTGTACCGATGGTCCTGTTTTTAATATAAAAGACCTACAATGGCAGATTTAAGCGTTAAAATACACCAGCTTACCCTGAAAAATCCGGTGATGACGGCATCGGGGACTTTTGGTAATGGCACCGAATTCGATGATTTTATCAATGTAAACGATTTAGGGGGCATTTTACTGAAAGGAACTACATTGCACCACCGCGAAGGGAATAACTATCCCAGAATGGCTGAGACGCCCTCGGGAATGCTTAACGCTGTGGGACTTCAAAACAAAGGAATTGATTATTTTTGTGAGCATATTTACCCTAAAGTAGCCCAATACAACACCAATGTAATTGTTAATGTAAATGGCTCAACCATTGAGGAATATGTAGCTTTAACCGAACGTGTTAATGAGCTGGAGAAAATTGCGGCTATCGAATTGAATATTTCGTGCCCCAATGTTAAGGAAGGCGGTATGGCATTTGGAACAAGTTGCCCAATGGCCGAACATGTTGTTAGGGAAGTGCGGAAAGTGTATTCAAAAACGATGATCGTTAAATTATCGCCCAATGTGACTAATATTGCTGAGATTGCTCTTGCTGTCGAGGCACAGGGCGCCGATGCTATTTCATTGGTTAACACATTTTTAGGCATGGCAATCGACTCTGAAAAGAGAAAACCTGTTTTATCTACAATTACTGGAGGGCTTTCGGGACCGGCCATAAAACCCATTGCTTTACGCATGGTTTGGCAGGTTGCACAAGCCGTTAAGGTTCCTGTTATTGGAATGGGGGGCATTATGAGCGCTTCGGATGCAATTGAATTTATCCTTGCAGGAGCAACGGCTGTTCAAATAGGTACAGCTAATTTTGTTGATCCGTCAGCAACAATTAAAATTATTGAAGGAATTAAAGAGTATTTGAATAGGCACAATATAAACAATATCAATGAGTTAATTGGTAGTTTACAAATGTAACAAGCATTAATTCACATTTGTATCATGAAGAGAAGACGAATAAAGTTTATAGATATATTTTTCTCAGCGTTTTTATTAATGCTGCCCTTCATATTAAACAGTGTGGGCAGCTATCAAATGCATTTGCCCGATACTTATTCGAAACCGGTAAACCAACGACTCGATAATCATTTAAGCGAATTTGATTATTCGTCGTACATCGATAAACAACTCTTGCATTTTATGAGCCGTGCCGAATTAAAAGGCATTTCGTTGGCCATTACTCACGATGAAAAGCTCGTTTTTGCTCGCTCGTACGGCTATGCTAACATAGAAAATGCTGAAGCGATGACTCCCAGCCACCTATTTCGGATTGCCAGTGTTTCGAAGCTAATTACAACGGTTGCGGTATTAAAACTTGTTGAAGAAAATCGTTTATCACTCGATGACAAGGTCTTTGGTAATAATGGTTTGTTTAACGAGAAAGAATACCTGAATATAAGGGATCCCAAACTGAAAGATATTACAGTACTGAACCTCCTGAACCATTCTGCAGGATGGACACAGTGCTATGGTGACCCTGCTTTTCTGCCTTTGGCTATTGCACGTATTATGGGAGTTGAACCACCAATTACGATTGATACTTATCTTAAATATGTGATTGAACGGAGGTTACAGTATAAGCCTGGAACAGCCTATTCCTATTCAAATATTTCGTTTATGTTTTTGGGTGCAATTGTTGAGAAGGTTACCGGATTGAAATACGAGGACTATGTTCGTTACCACATACTATATCCCAACGATATTATCGATATGCACATGGCCCGAAACAGCTTTGAAGAAAGATACGATAACGAAGTAAAGTATTACGAACAACAAGAATCCGAAATGGTATTATCGTCGAAAGGTGACTCTTCTTATGTGCAAAAAGTATATGGTGGCAATGATATTGAGTTGCTTGGAGCTGCGGGTGCATGGGTTGTTTCGGCATCCGAATTGGCCAAATTAATGACTTTAATTGATGGCTACGATAATGTGCCCGATATACTTTTGCCCGAAACCATTGCATTAATGACCGAATCAGAGCGTCCCTTGGGCTGGAGCGAAACAAATAACGGTTATTGGTACCGAACTGGAAACTTCGCAGGTTCAATGGCCATGATTGGTCGCAGACCCGATGGATTACAATGGGTGTTTTTAAGCAATACACGCGACTGGCAAGGCCCCGGTTTTTACAAACAAATTAACCAGCTAATGAACCGTGTATTGAAAAAAGTTGATGAATGGCCCGAGCGAGATTTGTTCAACTATTATTATCCAGAACCCTTGTCGTATTATCCGCCCCTTGAATTATCTGTATTGTAGTTTTATTTTGCTGATATTCAAGAAACTAAATGATAAACGAATGATTCGCTTACAATACCATAATCAGCTTGACTTTCCAGATTATCAGCAGAATAATGATTTGTGGTTTGCGCTGCTAGAATACCAAAATGCAGATTGGATTACAATAATTCAACTTTGGAAATAAGAAATAAAGCACCGAGGCACAATATGCGTTTTGTTCCGATTTATTCCTAAGCCATAATGGACAATTCATCCTCTTCTAAACAAAAATTCAACATTTCGTAGTTCCACAGACAGTACCTGATTTATCCTTCTTTTTTGTTGCTGTCGCGCTCTCTAATTTCAACTCGCCTGATTTTACCGCTGATTGTTTTTGGCAATTCATCAACAAATTCAATTATACGAGGATATTTATAGGGCGCAGTGACTTTTTTAACATGCTCCTGAAGCGTTTTAGCTAATTCTTCTCCCGCTTTGTTTTTATAGTCGTTCGATAAAATGACGGTTGCTTTAACCACCTGCCCGCGTATTTCGTCGGGGACTCCGGTTATGGCACATTCAATTACGGCGGGGTGGGTCATTAGGGCACTCTCAACTTCAAATGGACCAATACGGTAGCCTGAGCTTTTAATCACATCGTCAACACGGCCAATAAACCATAAATAGCCATCTTCGTCTTTCCAGGCCAAATCACCAGTGTAATAAACGCCATCAATCATAGCTTCGTTGGTGAGTTGTTGGTTTCGGTAATAACCTTTGAATAAACCCGTTGGGTATTTTTCGCTGTAGCGTATCACAATTTGACCTTGTTCGCCGGCTTCAACCGAACGGCCTTCGGGCGACAGTAAATCAACATCGTAGTGTGGATTGGGTAATCCCATTGAGCCTGGTTTAGGTTCAATCCAGGGCGATGTAATCACAGAAGCTGTAGTTTCACTTTGTCCGTATCCTTCGCGCAACTTAACACCTGTAAGTTTGTAAAATTGGTCGTAAACAGCCGGATTAAGTGCCTCGCCAGCAATGGTACACCACACAAGGCTCGAAAGATCGTATGAGCTCATGTCTTCGCGTATAAGAAAGCGAAATATGGTTGGGGGCGCACAAAGCGATGTTACTTTATGTTTTGATAGCACCGTTAAAATATCGGACGGAGTGAATTTTTCATGGTCGTAAACAAAAACTGTAGCTCCAACTAGCCATTGCCCATAAAGTTTTCCCCACACCGCTTTTAACCAGCCGGTATCGGCAATGGTAAGGTGAATGCTGTTCTCGTTCAAATTTTGCCAATATTTTGCGGTTACAATATGGGCTAAAGGATAAACGCTGTCGAGCATTACCATTTTGGGATTACCAGTGGTGCCCGAAGTGAAACTAACAATTAACGGATCGTCATTTTGAGTTGCTTCTCCTTGACGTTGATAGGGTTTTGCATTTTTAATGCCTGCCTGAAAATCTTCCCAACCTTCGGGAATAATTGGGCCAATTGAAATGCGTTTTTCCAACGATGGGGTTTCGGGCGCTGCTTCGTTAATGTTATTGATAATCAACTCGTCGCCATCGCAAATAATGGCTTTTATGTCGGCCGCATTATTGCGATAAACAATATCTTTTTTGGTTAAAAGGTGGGTTGCAGGGATAATTACAGCACCAATTTTGTGCAAAGCGATAATGGTGAACCAAAATTCAACCCTTCGCTTTAAAATGGCCATTACCATATCGCCCTTTTTAATTCCTAACGACGATAAAAAACCTGCTGTACGGTCGCTTATTTCTTTTATTTCGCCAAAAGTATAGGTACGGCAGACGCCTTGGTCGTTGGTCCAGATTAAAGCGCGTTTATGAGGCGAAATGGCTGCCCATCCGTCAACCACATCGTAAGCGAAATTAAAATTATCGGGAACTATTAGTTCATAGTTTTCCTTGAAATCTTCAAAACTTGAAAATTCTGTTTGTTTTAAATACTTTTCGAGCATTGTTTATTGATTTTGCAGTGTAGGTTTTTATCAGAAAATAATAGCTAAGAATTTTACCGCTTCGTTGTCAAGTGCTTTCATGCCGTGCATAAGTGTTGCATCGAAATAAAGGCTGTCGCCTGGATTAAGCGTGAGTTCGTGACCATCGATACTTAAAAGCATTTTTCCTTCGAGTACGAGGTTGAATTCTTGCCCCTCGTGACTGTTAAGGTGAATTGGAACATTGTTGGGCGATGGTTCAACCGTTACGATAAAAGGATCGGCTTTGCGACCGATAAAACCAGAAGCCAGCAATTTATATTTGTAAGCCTTGGTCCGCTCCATGGCAGTTCCTTGGCCTGCGCGGGTCAAATAATAGGTTTTCATTTTTGGCTCATTACCAAAAAGCAAAGCGGTTAATTCAATTTTGTATTTTCTCGAAATGCTGTCGAGGGCAGCAATGGGGATGTCGTTTTCTCCACTTTCGAAGCTCAAATATTCATCGTTTGTTACATTACAAGCCTGTGCCATATCATCAACCGATATGCTGAGCAGGTCGCGCAATCCACGTAAACGTTCGGCTATTTCCTGTATCTGCTGGTTCATTATTATATGTTTCTTTTGTTTTTATTTAGTTCGTTATATTTTTGTTTGATTTTAAGTGCATTACAATTTGCGTGCATACAGCGCCATGCCACTCATTATCAGTGTATCTTTCTTTTTTCTCAACCTCAACCTCAGCCTTAATCTTACTCTCTAACTTTCTGTTATCAGTAAATAATGTACAATACTTTATCTTCTTTCAACGGCTCATCGCCAATTTGGTTGCTTTGCTTTAATTGGGTTGGAGGAATGTTGTATTGTCGGGCAATATCGACCGCCTTTTCACCTTTTTTAGCAAAATATAAAACGTTTACCGGTATCAGCAACATTCTTTTATTCTCAAGTGGCAACAATTTACTTAACTGGTACCGATGGAAACTTAAATTGTCGCTATTGGCACCAAATTTTGTTAGCGTTTCTTCCTCGTTCTCATTCAAAGCCAAGGGATAAAGGGCTATTTGTTGTGGTAGTTCGGGGTTTTGAAATGTAAAAATAGAAAAATTTCGGGCATTTTCAGAATTGCTGTACAGGTATTCGCCCCCGTAAACCCTATATATTCTGGAAGCATCGATATTTTCTGAAATTAACCAATTATAGGCTTCCGATGCTCGATAATAGGAGAGCATCATGTTTAGATTTTCGGGACCATCGGGCGAAGCATGGCCACAAATCAAAATGTTTAAATCGGGATTGCTTTTAAGTGTTTTTGCTAGTCGAGTAAGCGAATCGCGCATAAAGGGAGTTAAGTCGTAGCGGGCAATGCCAAAGTAATTGGTCATTTGAATGTTGATTTGTTCTTCGGGCACAATTTCGGGTATTCTTAATGCCAATTCGTTTTTAGCTTGTTCAATTTGAGTAATTTTTTCAACAATTGGTGCTTCAATTACGTGTAAAATGCTTTCGCGGCTTTTGGACCAGTTACTTTCCCATAATTGGGCATTATTTTTATCGAACGACACAAAGTAGGTTTGTTGTTCGTGCCCCATGGCAGTATACAATTCATCGGTTTCGGGCATGTATTCACGATGGATAGTTTTTTCAGTTTTAATATCGTAAAAATAGAGATCGTAATTATTGCCTCCTTTATTTGAAGTGAAAATCAAAATAGAATCGTTGTAAACAGCCGGTGACAGATCATTTGAAGGCGAATTAACGTTTTTGCCTGCATTAAGCGGATCGCTCCAGTTGTTACCGCGTTTTTCGATATACCATAAATCCATTCCTCCTTCGCCTCCTTCGAGGTTGGCCGAAAACCAAATCACATCGTTTTTAGCATTGATGGTCGGATTGGCAAAAACAACTTTGCGGTTATGGTATTTTTTCAATACGCTTTTTATGCTATCGTTGTTCGAATCGAGTTGTTTATTACTGTTGATATACAGTATTTTAGTTTCATCGATAATACAAAAACCGTTGGGCAGGGCATTTTTTGTTTGCCATTTGTTGGCCATATTTTCAATGTTGCCACTAAGGGTATCGTAACGGTAAATGTCCCAAACTGGGTATTTCTGGCTGATTGAATTGGCTTCGGAAGCTTCTATTTCTTTTCCTTTTAAAATAAGATTTGTAGGAAGTAATAGATAAATTTGGTGTTCATAGGCGCTAATACCGCCAATACTCTTGATTTGGCGGGGTGAGATGTCCCTTTTGTCAACAGAAAGGTTTTGTGCCGTTAAACTGCCTAAAACAAACAAACAAAAGGTGATGAGTAGGAAGTGTTTCATTGTTTTTGATTTTAAGGTTAGTTTATGGCTATTCGTTCAAACTGTGTTTTGGGGCGTGGCATTGTAAATTCAATCCTCAGCTCGTGACTCCCGTTGTTAAACCAATTGAGATGATGAACTCCATAGTCAAAACTATAGCCAAGGCGAATCATATCGGTTATTTTCACATCGGCAAAGAATATTATCGCATCATTTACTCGGTAGGAAATGCCGCCCCATAACAAATCTTTGAAAAGCAAGAACAAACCGGCATCAAAAGCGGAATAGCCCCCCCATGTTTTATACAATACTGCCGGTTTTATTACCCAATTTTCGCTCACTGGGAAAAGATAGCTTCCATTGAGGTAAAACGAATACATTTCGTTTTGTTTGTAGGCGTTATTGAGTGGGATAAAGTGCATACTTGCGCCAAGATGAAGGCTGTTCGTAAAATAGTTGATGCCAGCTCCAATATGCAGGTTCTCGCTGTTGTATAAATCGGGAGAATAAATGTTTGTATTTTCATAAATGGCCTTGTTCATGTCGAGTCGCCTGATTTCGGCACCGCCACTTATCCCGAAAGTTAAGTACGAATTACCCGACATTTTTACGTCGGTACAAGCAGTTAGGTCGATGTAGCTTTGATTAATCAGCCCCAGTGTTTCGACCATAGTATTGAGCCCAAAGCCTGTATGCCACTTGTTTACCGGAACATTTACGTTGGCGGCCATACTATTGGGAGCACCTTCGAATCCTGTCCATTGATTGCGATAGAGCAGGGTAGCCGAGGCTGTGTTTTTTGAGGCATTATAGCCTGGATTAACAAACTCGAGCGTTTTTAATAGCTGCGAAAACTGCGGAATGTATTGACCTTTAGTAATAAAAGGAAGCAGGGAAATTATAATAATGATGAATATCTTTTCTTTCATAGTTTAAGGTGTTATTCTTTTACAACATTCACAAAGCTTTTAATTTGATTTGCCCCGTCGGGCTTTTGGTAGTTCAGTACATAGTAGTATGTTCCGGCCGAGTAATTGCTAAAATCGAGTTCATTGTTATAGCTAATTTTTTCAAATATTTTATTTCCCCAGCGTGTGAATATTACCAAAGAGTTTTCGGGGTAAAGTTCAATATTTGTTATTGTGAAAAGCGGGGAGTGGGCGCCGTTGATAATAACCAGGTTCACAGGAATTGCATCGTCGAATTCGGGCAATACATTGTCGATATTGAGCGTATCGCTGTACAAGGTTAAATTGGGGAAGCTTTTATTGGTGGTGTGGCAGTAAACCATTCCTTTGTCGCTCATGGTGAACTCGTCACTTTTTTCGTTCTGCGGCGTATCGTTAAAGAACCATTGATAGGCGTTGTTTTTGAACTTATCGTCGAGAACAGTAACCTTGCGAGTTACATATTCATATTCGAGTGGCAAAATGGTGTCTTGCGGCGCATAAATGAAGTCGACTTTTCGCTCATTTACCGAGGCGGCATCGAGGTTGCCAAACAAAAATTTGTTCAACGCAACATTGCAATATTTCAAATTGCGAATGGACGAAAAAACGGAAACATTGCCCCTGAATTCACAATTTTCGATATTGAAAGTTTCCAGTTTATCGAAATTCTTGATGCCTGCGGGCAAAACACCACCAATGGCATTGTTGGCGATGCTGAAATATTGCAGCTTACTTAAGTTTTCAACCTCATTGCTAAGCGTTCCGCTAAGTTGGTTGTTGCTAACATCGAGTGTTGTTAAATTTTGCAGGTTCCAAATCGATTGCGGCAAAGTACCCGAAATGCTATTTTCGTTCAGTGTAAGTATTTCGAGGTTTGTTAGTTGACCAATATTGTTGGGTACTTGGCCTTCGATATTGTTTTCACCTAATTTTAAACTATTTAAGAAGCTTAAGCTTGTAATTTCGCTTGGTAGCGACCCATTTAGATTATTGTTTTCGAGTTGAATACCTGTAATATTGCAACCATTGGAGCTGAGGCTGCTAATCCCAAACCAACTGTTTACCGGGCCACTTAGCCAATTTTCATTGTTATTCCAGTTGGGACCATCGGTGGCATTGTACAAGGCAACTAAAACCAACGAATCGTTTCTAAGACAATGTTCTTCAACCACCAAGTGAATGGGGTTCGAAAGCAGTTCGAGATTATCGAAGCCAAAATCACTGATTACGCTTACCCAGTAGGTTCCGGCATCGGATAGTTGAACGCGTGAAAAGGTCAACTCGGGACTATCAACATCGATACGAACATCATCTTTCCACCAAGTATAATGGTTTTGGCTACCACCACACAAACGCGAAAGTGTGAGCGAGCTTCCCTCGATAATGGTAATGCTTGTATCGTTTTCGAATTTGAATTGAGGAGCATTAGTTCGTGTTACGCTATTGTTGTTGTACAGGTCGATACTGTGTTCAAAATCGTCGAAAGTAAAGTAGTTATTTTGGCAGGTAAATTGGTTTTTAACATTATTCAGCGCAGGCAAATCTTCAAGCAAGTTATTTTCAATTAGAAAGCTTTGCAGGTTTGGTAATTGACCAATACCGGAGGGTACATTGCCTGTAAGTTGGTTGCTGCCCAAATCGATATGCGAAAGATTTGATAGCTGTTTGATTATACTCGGAATTGTTCCCGTGAATTGGTTGTTGTTCAGCTTTAGTGTTTTAAGCTCGGGGAAACTTCCAATTTCGATTGGGAGCGAACCACTCAAATTATTGTTATTGAGTTCGATAGCTGTAATATTACAACCATCGGGTGTGAGTGTAATACCAAACCAATTTTTTATGGAGCCGCTAAGCCAGTTGGTGTTGTTGATCCAGTTGGGGCCATCGGTGGCGTTATAAAAAGCGACCAATGCCAACGAATCGGCGTAAACACATTGGGGGGTTACGTTTAAGGAGGTGATTTTTGAAAACAATTCGAGCCCGGGAACCGAATCGTTCTGCACTTTAATAAAATAATCGCCAGCATCGCTAAAAGATATTTCAGGAAAATGTAGTGTTTCCGAATCTTCGCTTTTTAAATAGAGCTCTCCGTCTTTGAACCAGGTGTAATGATTGTACTGCCCTTGTGTCGGTATGCTGAATGAATAGGGATGCCCGTTTGGCGCCCATAAGTCTCGCTCTTCGCCAAATTCAAACTGCGGACTGATTTCTGAGTTTGGGAGGTTCGACAATTCAATATTGAGTTCAAAATCTTCAAAAGTGAAATAGTTATCATAACACCAAAACTCGGGTGAGATGTTCGATAAATCGGGCAAATTGACCAGTAGGTTATCGCTTATTTTCAAATATTTAAGCAAGGTTAGTTCACCAATTGATGCCGGGATATCGCCCTCGAACTTATTTTCGTGCAAATGGAGGGTTTCGAGTAGTAGTAAATTTTGAAAAACATCGGGAATGGTTCCTGAAAACTGATTCTTTGAAATATCAAGGTGTTGCAAGTTGCTTAGTTGACTTAATTTGTCCGAAATACTTCCGCTAATATCATTTTTCCGTAGTTTTAAAAAACTTAGCTTGCTTAGGTTGTAAAGCTCATCGGGTATTGTACCCGAAAGATCATTATTATTTAAAATCAGCGAGTCGAGGTTCGAAAGCATGTCCAGTTCCGAAGGAATGCCGCCTGTTAGTAAGTTTTCTTGTAAATCGAGTACTTTGAGGCTGCTGATGTTTCCTAGCTCGGAAGGGATGCTACCGCTAAGATTATTCCAGCTAAGATTTAACACTTTGAGGCTGCTGATGTTTCCTAATTCGGAAGGAATACTGCCGCTAAATTTGTTCGAGTCAAGGTTTAATACTTCGAGTTTTCTAAGTTTTCCCAATTCGGGCTGAATGGCCACATTGAATAAATTGTTACTAAAATTCAGTATTCGTAAATCTTCAACTTCATTGATTTCATAGGGGATATGGCCCGAAATGATATTGCCCGATAAATCAAGTATTTGCAAGGCTCCAAGTGGGCTGCCCGTAATATCAAAAATTCGTGTTATCAGACCGAACAAGTGATTAAGCCTTCCTAAGTTGTTTTTTATTATTTTGAGAAAGAAATCCCCCAACATACTCTCGTCTGAAACTTGCTCGGGAAATTCAGCAGTAATATTATTGTTGGGCATAATTAGCTCAATAACACGGCCATTGGCATCGAGCGTTACTCCGTACCATTCATTGAGTGGCACATTTTTTTTTAACCAACCGTCGTGATTGTTCCAGTCTTCGCCATTATAGGCCAGGTAAATGCCAACCAAGGTGAGCGAATCCAGTTCGTCGGCTGCGGCTTTACAAATTTTAGTTTGCCAAAAAGAGAACAGGAAAACCAGCAGAAAAAGTAATTTAAAAGGCGAAAAATAGGGTAGAAGTGCTTTCATTTTTTTTTGGTGTTAGTTTATTTTATTCAGAAAAGCCAATTCAATACAATAATACAAAATACAAACACATTCCCCCCCCAAAAAAAAATGAAAAAGTTATGTTGTTAAAAACAAACAGGTGCTTGTTCTGCTTTTTCCATTGTGTAACTTTCGGAAAGGCCATTTTAGCGTAAAGCGATCCATGTCATTGTATTGCCATATATTTCAATATTTCAGCAATCATATATTTTAGGGTCTCCATCGCTTTGGGGACCAATCGTATTGATAAGGCCCCCTCGACAATGCTCGGGATGAGTTCGTCCAGCAAATTTTATTTCGCTTCGCTTATAAATATAGTGTTATGTGATTGATATAGAGATCCCTCGACAGTGCTCGGGATGAGTTCGTCCAGCAAATTTTATTTCGCTTCGCTTATAAATATAGTGTTATGTAATTGATATAGAGATCCCTCGACAATGCTCGGGATGAGTTCGCCCAGCAAATTTTATTTTGCTTCGCTTATAAACATAGCGTTATGTGGTTGAGATAGAGACCCCCTCGACAATGCTCGGGATGAGTTCGTCCAACAAATTTTATTTCGCTTCGCTTATAAACATAGCGTTATGTAATTGATATAGAGATCCCTCGACAGTGCTCGGGATGAGTTCGTCCAGCAAATTTTATTTCGTTTCGCTTATAAACATAGCGTTATGTGGTTGAGATAGAGACCCCCTCGACAATGCTTGGGATAAATTCGACTAGCAAATTTTATTTCACTTCGCTTATAAACATAGTGTTATGTAATTGATATAGAGATCCCTCGACAATGCTCGGGATAAATTCGACTAGTTTATTCAGTTCGTTTCACTCCTGAATAAACAGTCTCATTTACTTTCCGATACAGAATATTATATATATTGGTAATCAGGTGTTTGTGTTGGTTGATATACAAATGGGCAACAAAAATGACTATGAAAAAAGAAATAAAGAACAATTAAGGGAAAGCTTACCAATAATAATTTGATTTTGGCTCTTTTGTATTGAGCTCTTCCATTAGTTTCTGACGGTCGTTATCATCTAGAATTTCATCTTTGCTTTGCGTGAATGGGTCAAACCATTCAATTTTTTGCTTAGCCCATGGTACCCAATTCATTTTTTGAATATCAACATCTTCATTATTCTCTAAAGCTTTGATATATTCGCGCATTATTTGAGCTTGTTTCCAATTGTTTGCCATATTAATAAGAACCTTGATTTTCTTTATTTCATCTTCTTTTTTACGTTTAAGTTCTTGTTGCCTTTCTCGTTCTTCTGCTTCAATTTTGTGACGTTTTTCCCTTTCAATGCGTTCTTCAATTTTTTTCTTCGCATCTATCTCAAAATAGGCTAAAATTTCAGCTAAACGTGATTCTAATGGCTTCTTCCCATCTAACCATTCTTTTTGATTATACGAACTATTGACATATACAAAAGCAAGTATTCCACTCGGATGGTATTGACGATTTTTCCAGCCATAACTATCAGTTTCATAAACAATTTTTGCCTTCTCTTTAAACCTGATTGGTAGTTTTTCACCAAAAATGACCGCAAACGTTTCATTATTTTCAATGATTACATCGTGCTTTCTTGCACGAAATAATTTAATCAGAGTATTCATAAAATATAAAGCACGGTTAATATTGGGTTCTGAAACCATGATGTTAATCTCACCACGCTCTGTTCTTTTCATATCAATATAATTATAAACTCCAGAGCCTTTTTTGCATAATGATTTTTTAGCCTCTACTATCAGGCTATCAAAGCGAGTTATTCTTTCTGGAACAGTTAATGGTAGCATAGGATTATTTTGTAATTCATGTTTAAGTTTGGTTAGAGGATTGACATCATCAATTTTTTCTACATAGTTGCCGTCTTTACTACGATAACATAGGGTAGTTTCCTTTTCTCCTTCATAGTTAGCAGGAAGTTCAGGTTTTAAAACATTATATCCATATTGAATTTTTGACCAGTAACCCGCTTTGGGTAAGGGAATGTTCATTTTTTTACATCTTTTTCGGATGCCATTATCAGAAATGTTGAATTTTTTTTCTAATCTGGTCAAAGGTTCACTCCATACCAGTTTATATAGTTCTTCACGTGTAAAAACGACTTTCTCCATACTTTTATTTTAACTTAAAAGTATTAAAAAAACCGCCTCATTCGAAGCGGTTTTCTAAAGAAATCCGATATTTACTTGATTAGGCTACTGTTACAGCTCCTAAATAAGTACTGTTCGATACTTTGCTTCCGGCTGCTGCTTTAAAAGCAATGAAGCAATGTACTTCATCACCCGAAAATCTTTCAGGTAACAGAAGCGTTAAATTTTCATCGGCACGAGTGCCTGCGATAAGATAACTTGCTTCGTTTTTGGAAGGATTGTAAGCTACAACCATTGGAATATCATTTTCAAAGGAATCAACGCCATTTGAGTTATTATTCCATGCAAAGGCTACTGAATTTGCAACAGTTGATTCAGCTGCTCCATTTAAAGCCGAAAGCAAGGTGCCACGACTAATCAAAGAAGCATTGTAATCAATTGTGAAATCAGGATACTCGCCAGTCAAAGCATTTTTTAAATGGTACGACATTGCGCTGTTGAACTCAGTCATTTTGACTGCATAGTTTTTGAAACCAATTTTAATAACTTCTTTCATTGGTTGTAAAAACGAGAGAACGGTATTAAACCTTGAACGTTGGTCCATTTGACCTTCTGTTTTTGGATTGGCGACACTTGAAGGTTTTACCCTCATATAGTCAATTCCTTTCCAATTACCACCGATGACATTCCCGACCTTGCCGCGAAAACCACCTAAAATTCCTTGAGATATTTTTCCCATAACTATAAAAATTAAAAATGTTAATTCAATTAATACTTGGACTTGGTAGGGAGTTGAACCGACCTTGTCTGTTATTGTCTTTTTCTATCAATAATTATGAAAGGAGTGTTTCTGAATGATTAATGCTTTGATT
>DATERL010000147.1:0-4957 GCA_035271585.1 Prolixibacteraceae bacterium | reverse complement strand
TCATTGTACTTTATTACTATAAAGCAAACTAAGGCTTCTTTGCCTATATTCTTTTCCAAGATTGATTCTTTCCAAATTAGCTATGATAATCAAGATTTGAGACTAGCCGGTGAAAGCTTTAATTTAGGACTTACTGTTTTCTACCGTAATGGAAAAATGAAATCTGAATTTGGATCAGGAGCTATCATTTCGCTATGGAACAAGTTCGATGTTGAGGTAAGTGGTGGGAGCTGGCTCAACGGTAGAGTATTGGTAGGTCAACACATGGTCCCATCAAATAATAAAATGCTAGTTGTTAAGGTTACATTAAAAGATAATCCCATATTGATGAAGCAGCTTGTATTACCACTCAATTATGAAACTAAAATTGAGTTGTTACCTACATCAATAGTTGAAGCTACGCCCGGTTATGGCTTTAGTTTTAAAATTGTTTCTTATTTCGATAATGGAATTTTAAAAGAATATGCCTACAATAAGACCTGCGATTTTGAGAAATTTTATCAATTGTATGTGAATGGTGGCGAATTTCGCTTGGGACGTTTTATTATTCACAACGATTTTCGTTACGTTAACAATCATATGATAACTATTGATGCCCATTCTTTAAGAAATCCTCAGTGTGTAGCCGAGTTTAAACTTATGCTCGATTATAGGGCACCACAAAAATTAAAACTAAGTGGAATGGACGGTAGTAATGGTTATTCAGGAAGTAGTGGCTCCAGTGGTTCATCGGGAAGGCACGGGGACAATGGTGGCAATGGTAGTGATGGCGATTATGGTTATAATGGACCAAACATTGGAGTATGGATCGATTGTTATTTTGATTTTATCTATGGCGATAAACTCATGTATATTTATGTCGAAAATTTAAATGACGATAAATCGTACCGTTATTTGGTGAACCCAACAGGAGCTGGTTTTTCCGTTATTTCGAACGGGGGCGATGGTGGAGATGGAGGTTGTGGTGGAAGTGGTGGCGATGGTGGTAAAGGAGACGATGGTAGTTGGCATGCTAAAGAAGTTGCAGTAAACGATAGCGTTACAAAATCAATAAATTACCAAGATAGAGGTGAGGATGGGGGTGCCGGAGGTAATGGAGGAAATGGAGGGTATGGTAAAAATGGTGGTAATGGTGGAAATATAACGCTCTATTTTTCAAATGATGCCTTGCCATTTACTTCAATAATAAATGCCAATTCAGAAGGTGGTTGGTGGGGCTCCGGAGGTTCATCAGGTCGTGGCGGTAGTGGTGGCAGCGGAGGCAGTGGTGATCCCTCGGGAAGCAGCGGTAGTAGTGGTTCAAGTGGCTCATCGGGCTCAAGTGGCTTTAGTGGTCGAAAAGGTGAAGTGTTTTATGAAACTTCTGACGATTTTGTCTTTATACAGCCTGTTGCTTTCTTCTAAGACACCAGTTATTTACACTTATAAAAGTTAGTAGCCATTCTGTTGGATTTAAAATTATTAAAGTTTTCGATCAAAATAGGATGAATTGTCTATCCTGCTAACGGGGGAAAATCCTAGTGATAATTTTCAATCAAAACAAGTCCGATCAATTTTTTTTAAAAAAGAATTGATGTTTGATTGGCCTAGAAAGAACATTTAGAACAAAATACTAATTGAAAAACTAACCGACTGAATGTTTACATTATCGGTAACCATTCAGTCGCACTAAAAAAGGGTAGAATTTTAGTTCAAAACAGGATGAATTGCCCGTCCCGATGTACATCGGGATTAACCCTGGGGATAATTGATAACTATAAAACCAATACCGATAGACCAACAAAGGAGATTATAGAGCGTAGCGAATATATGCGACATTTTGTTGGCTAATCGGTATAAAACTATTCTTTTGAACAAAATACGTATTGAAAAACAAACCGACTGAATGGTTACGAAAAACGTTAGTTCGTATCTCGAAGGATTTTGTGATAATTTTAAATTATCAAGCTTGGAAAATCTTTTGAGTGTTAAGCCGAAATTGATAAATATAAATAAAAGTAGATTTGAGCATGCTTATGGAAAGTTTTAGAAAACAAGCAATAAAATGGAAATGTAGAAGTTCAGAACATCTTTTTTTATAATCATAACAACACTCGTTATGCTTGATTAACGAGTGTTGTATAATACCTAATACCCCTTGTAGCTGCAAGATTGCGTCTCGTATGTTTTCTTGTTTTGCGATTTTAACGCATGTTTAGTATTTATAGCGCTTGGTCTTAAGTATAAGTAATTAACCGTAAATAATAAATTACTTAGTCGTTTGTCACTTCATATTTAATTTTTTGGAAATCTTTTTTGGCAGGGCATCTTTGTTTATCATAATGTCGATGGTGCGCAGGGCAACATAGTTTTTTGAGGCATAAAAGTACCCCTTGTATTTGTTGTAATCGCCCCACGAGTTTTTTACTTTGTAGTAAACGGTGCCGTATTGGTCTTTTGCCGTACCAATAATGTGCATCCCATGGTCGTCGGTTGTGGTGTAGTTGTCGAAATCAATTTGACGTATGGTTTGTGTGATGGTTTTTTCCTTGCCCGGCTTCTCAAATTTGTACAGTTCGGCTTGCCGTTCGGTTTCCGATAGGCTTTCCCAGCGCGAAATTTCACTGCCGCTCATTTCGGTGATATCGGCTTCGGGAATTATCGCAATGCCATTGGTCTTACTGGCAAAACCTTTGTCGCTCACGTCGGTACCCCAGGCTACCGTATAACCGTTTTCAAGTGCGTAATCTATCACTTCAATCATTTCGTCGAGGGGAAGGTTGTAAATTTCGTCCCACAGCCAGTTATCTGGAATTTCGATAATGAATTTTTCGTAAAAGGGGTGATGGGTAAACGAGCCAATTTCGATATAATTGTCGGCGTTTAATCCCATGTAATCGCTCACAAAGGTTTTTGGATTATAGCTTTTCCCTTTGTATTTAAAGCTTTCGGGAATTTCGCCCAAATAGTTGTTCAAAATATCGTCAAAAGCATTGTGCCAAACGGGTGTCAATTTGCGGTTTTGGTTTTTAATCACTGCATCTAAATAGGCTTTGAGTACTTCGTCCATTTCGCCATGTACTGCTTTTTCTTCGTCAATCACCAAACCGCTGAACGCTTCTTCGGGTACCATGCCAAAATTTTTCATTACCCAAGTTACATCGTGAAATGCACCACCGCCACCAAAATTGGTGCTGCCATGCATGCGTATATATTTTTCGGCTTTTTTAGAATAAGTTTGCCAAACAACAAACATTTCCGACAGATTGACTTCGGGCTTGCCCATGCGCAACATTTCCGATTCGAGAAACGAGGTGCTTGCATACGACCAGCATGTTCCTGAACGGTGTTGATCTTCGATGGGCGTGGATTTCAATTCGATAACAGGGGTAAAATGGTATCCTTTAATGGTGTCTCCGTTTTGTGAAAAGCCCCAAATTGAAACCATAAATAAAAAGGCAAGTAAGATTATTTTAATTTTAATCATTTTTTATTTTTTAAATAATTAGAAGCCCATAAAAATAGGATTTTGGCAGATTATAAAAAGTGCTATTTGTCACTTATCGTCAAATTCAATTCTTTGTGCCTAAAACAATCAGTTAAATGGTCGTTTACCATTCCGGTGGCTTGCATGAGGGCATATATTATAGTTGGGCCAACAAAGCTAAAGCCGCGTTGCTTTAGGTCTTTTGATATTTTTACCGATAAATTGGTTTGTGCTGGCACTTCGGCCATTGTTTTAAATTGGTTAATAATAGGTTGGCCATTTACAAAACCCCAAATGTACTTGTCGAAGCTGCCAAATTCTGCTTGTATTTTTAAAAATGCTTTGGCGTTGGCAATGGCCGATTCAATTTTTCGGCGGTTGCGGATAATGCCTTCAAACTGCATCAGTTCTTCAATTTTATTAGGGCCGAAAAGGGCAATTTTGTTGGGATCGAAATTGGCAAACGCTTCACGGTAGCCTTCTCTGCGTTTTAAAATGGTTATCCAACTTAAACCGGCTTGGGCACCTTCCAAAACAATAAATTCGAAGAGTTTTTGATCGTCGTGAACGGGCACTCCCCATTCTGTATCGTGGTATTGCTGATACACTTCGGAGCCAATGCACCAGCTACATCGGTTTTTTTTCATGTTGAATATTTTATTTGTAGAGAAAAATAATATTTTATTTGCAAAGTATGTTTTTTTTTTTATTTAATTTGCATTTTTAACCTTAAACGAAACTTAAACATGCGCTTTTTCCAACTTTCGACAATCTCAATAAATTTATTGCCTATGTAGATCTCTTGAATAATTACGGTTTGAAAGTTAACTGTGGGGTTGTCAGGAGTATTGCTTCTGTGTGTCTATTTGCAGTAGGACTAAAAATGTTAATTAATATGAGTTAGTTAGCGGTTATTTGAGGAATGAGAACGAACACGAAAAGTATAAACATAGTAACGATTAATAAAAGATATTAATCGGTGAGTGAGGGTCAACTCCCCAACTAAAAAAGTAAATAAAATTGAGGATTTTTTGTATTTTATTTATTGTTGCAATTTCAATTGCATTGAGCTCATGTAATGAGAAAGAACCGATTTGTCCTTCAGACGATAGTATTCTGGTTTTTTCTACAGAAGCAGAATTCAATACTGAATTGCAATAAGTATCGAACATGTCGCTAGACGAACAAATAGCCTATGCTAAAGAGAAAGGTTATTCTTCATTTGGTGTAGAATGTAGTAAGTTTTATAAGAGTATTGACTTTGAGGGTTTCAAATCGAAAAGCGAACTTGAAAAGTTTGTAAAAGAAAATAGTAAATATATAGAAGTTGTTGAAGATGAGTACGGTGAGTTTAGTGTTGAACAAAAATTTAATAGCAGAAATGATCGTATTTTTTTAAACAGCAACCATGTTTACCAAATTGGTAATAAGGTTCATAAAGCTTTTGATGAGGGTACAGCTATTGTTGATTCTGAAAATACTGATCTTATT
>DATERL010000146.1:0-5814 GCA_035271585.1 Prolixibacteraceae bacterium | reverse complement strand
CCGTAATGTTCCATCAGCAATTACAAAAGACCCAAATAAACTGGTCGATTATCTTATTGCTCCTTGCAAAAACGATTGGCAAAAAACCCGTACCATTTTTGTATGGGTTGCCGAAAATATTGCTTACGATACGCAATCGTACAAAAACAACACAGTAACTTATGAAAAATGCAAACCAATTAACGTATTCCGTTCGCGCAAGGGAGTTTGCTCGGGTTATGCCAATTTATTTGAATACCTCTGCCAATTGGCCGAACTCGAATGTTACGATATCTCAGGCTATGCAAAAGGCGCAGGCCATTACGCTGGTGAAAAATATAATGAAACCAATCATGCATGGAACATTTGTGTTATTGACGGTGCATTACACCTATTTGATGTTACATGGGCTGCCGGTTATGTAAATTATTACAATTTTGAAAACAATTTTAATGATTTTTGGTGGGACACACCACCCGAGCTTTTTGTAACCACGCACTATGCAATACCTTCGAAATACAACAACCTTAAAAATCCGGTAAGCAAGAGCCAGTTTGAGCAAATGAGCATAATAGATCAATTCAATTCAAACCATTCGCATAAAATTAACAAGATTAATGTTCAAGCCGGTGCTGCCAATGTTTTTAGCAATATCGACAATCTGGCCAATGGCCACTATCAGGCCATATTGCACCTTGGCGTATTAAAAGGCGAAAAAGGGTATGGCCAAAATTTTTACGGCATGTTCTCGTCGCTCGACCTGGGCAATGGTTTTCCAATATGTATCGAAACTGGATTCATAATGCGCCGATTTTTTAGGCTAAGTGCTGGCTTTCAATATGGCATCGACACTAAAAAAAATGCGCGCACTTACCAACTCGTGCCTTCGCTAACTACCGGCTTCAGAATAAACCTATCAAATATATTTATCGACCTGAACTTAAACGCATACGGTAATTATCAGAATCCCGAAACACGATTTATAACGGCCATTGGCTTTTCATTCTAAAAAACAACAACATGCAAACAATGAAACAGGCTTTACTAACATTAATAGCGACACATGCATTAGCGAACGATGTTTATAAAAACATCAGAGGGCCAACAAGCAGTAGTGATTGAACAATAGACAACTACATTGATTAGAAAAATTAATGTTCGGTTAAAATCAAACATATTGGGCTTTAGCCCACGAATAAAATCAAGATTTTAATCTTTTAACAAGTAAAACAAACAATTTAAAACTTACAAAAATGAAGAAAATAATAATAACACTCATCGTAATCATCTCGATAGCATTAACAGCTTTTTCACAGGATGTTATCACAAAAAAATCAGGCGAAGACATTCATTCAAAAATAATTGAAGTGAATCAAACCGAGGTGAAATACAAAAAGTTCGACAATGCTGAAGGCCCCACGTTCACCATTACGAAAACTGATATTCTTATGATACGATATGAAAACGGCACTAATGAAGTTTTTAATCAGCAAGATTCGCAATTAACAACGCAAGATTTAAGGATGAAAGCAAAGCGTGATGCGAAAATGAATTACAAGGGCAAAAAATCGGGGGCGGGCTGGACTGCTGCAACAACCCTTGTTTTCACGCCTTTATTAGGTGCAATTCCCGCAGCTGCCTGTTCATCTTCCGAACCTTCCGATCAAAATCTGAACTATCAAGAATTAGAACTCATGCAGGTATATGAATACAATCAAGCCTATATCGAAGAAGCTCATAAAATAAAAAAAAGGAAAGTATGGTCAAGCTTTGGCATTAGTTCAGGTGCTTGGATTTTGCTGGCTTTACTGCTATAATCATAAAAATCATTTGAGTTGAAACAAAACCTTAGTAAGACCGGGAAGCGGAGAGATTTGCTCGAAGATCACCCGGCCGCACTTAGGTTTTGTAAAAATGAGAATGGTATTTATTTGGGAGTCTTGTCCCGATAGCAATCCCAGCCGGCTTGAGGCTAAAAAAGAAAGCCATAGGAGTTGCCGTCTTTTGAAATTTAGCGGTAGCATAATAAAATTGTCTATTTGAATTTTTTTTTAGACACCAATGTTTAAATATCTAAAAAACAACAACATGCAAACTACCATAATAAAAACAACACAACTCCTGCTACTTTTACTGTTTTTGGGCAGTTGTTCTACCAGCAACGAGGCATTTAAGTTGCTGTTTTACAAGTACAAAATAAGCGACGACTGCCATTTTATGTTCGATGGTGTTGAGTATTGCATATATATCGATTATGCTGAAATACAACAACAGCCCCAGGCTTTAAAAAATTATTTATCGAAGTGTGCAATGCCGGGCAAAGAACGCATTACCGAACTTTTTATCAACTACAACGGGAAAACCAAAACCGAAGGATTTACAATAAACCCAAGCAAAAAGTTCAGCATGAACGAACACTGTGCCGGTATGGAGCCGCGTTTCGATGCAGCAGGCAAAGCAAGACCATTAAAGTTGGGCATGCATTTGCATAAGAAATCTCTAATTGCTGCCTTGTTGTTCAAAAAAAATATTGTCCCTGAAAAACACACCACAAATGCTGCCATCGATCACATTTTGGCCCTCAAATACCTTGCATTGGCTGTTTGGTACCCTTCGGCATTTTTGAGCCACAAAATTGTAACCTACGATCATATAGTAAACGGTGAAAAAAACGACATAAGCGTTGAACTATCAATGCTTTCGTCGAACATAGCCGCTTCGGGAACACTATGGTTTAATCCAATCAGCTTTTTTCCTCAACGTTTAGATGCCGATGTAAGCGATATAATGGAAACAGTATATTCAATTAAAAAATTTGAAGTAGAATACCACAATTATATTCGCATACAACATTATTACATGCCCAAAACCTGTATATTTAAAATACAAACCGAAAACGACGAAAACATTGAAGTTAGTTTGAGTTTAAAAGACTTTATGCCAGTTGATCCAGTTTCGAAAATTGAAGGTAGGGTAAAAACAAATAGAAAAATGAAGCGCGATGAAATAAAATACAATCGAAAACTCAGGCGAATGTTACGGTATTCGAAAAAGATATAATTTTGAAAGTCAAAAAAACATTTAGCAAAAAAATATGACTGCATTGCCCAAAACCGAAATTGAATTGTTTTTGCACTACCTACGTGCCATGGATACCGATAAAATTGAGCTCTTGCTCGATGATTCGGTCAATTGCTTTGGGGTATCGAAATCAATCTTTATTGAACGGCTCAAATTGGCTTTCGAAATATTAGGCAAAAATATTAAACCATTTGAAACAAGCATTGAGCATTCAAGTGAAACCGACGAATACAAATGGGTTTTCCCTAATAATTTCGATGATCCGACTATTCTGTATTTCTATCAAAAAAACGGAAAATAACTGTCATTTATAACTATGTTGAATATAACAACGAAGAAATATTTGAAGCTATAAGCAAATATCATTTCAATTGCCCCTGCGCCCCTGCTTAACATGGGGCCAACCATCGGGCGGCTTTACGCCTCCGCTCATGCGCGCTTATGATAGCGGTATTGTAATTATTAATAAAATTAAAAATGAAATTACGAATGTAAAGATCTTGTATTGCAATATTTTTACTATTTTAAAATCGAACATTAAGTGAAGGTGTTATTGTTAAGTATTGTGCGCCATATTGATAGGCTATTGAAATGTCGCTGACAATACCTATTGCCAATGATTTATTAATGCTATATTGATACTCCAATCCTAACGAAAATCCGATATTCTTATATTTATAAATGCCAATATCGAGAATGTTTAAGTTGTTTATATTTAAGCGTATGATACGCTCTGTTGAGTAATAAGGACCTACCTTAGGCAAAACATGATGTTTTTTATTTTTAGTAGAAAAGGGGTAAGCAAAATATAGTGTGTAAATATTATATGAATAATTTAATCCTTCAATGTTAATATTATCACTTAATTTAACAACATACTTATCGTTAACTGTTTCTGCCTTTTTTAGATTTAAAGATATTATGTACCCATTTTTATTTTTTATTCCAAATTATGCACTGCAACGTCTCTACGTATTTTTGTCCTTTTCAAGTATTACAGTAAACGATGAATCGAATATTAGAGAACAATCAATTGGTTGACCGTTAACTGTAAAGCCTTTGGTTTTTGGGGTTTTACCCTTGCTAATCAAGGTGAGCAGCTGTTTATCGGTGAGCGTTTTGCCAAAGTTTTCGAAGGGGACTTTAAAAGTACAGCCATTTTTATATTCGCTGCATCCAAAGGCCGAGTTTCCCTTTAGCATGGTGCCTTTTTTGCATTTGGGGCAAGTTACTTGTGCTGGTTCAAGTGGCTTTGCCGCTGCCTTTTTGGGTTTTGCTATTTTCTTTTCTTCAACTTTCACATCTTCTTCAATGGCAATGGTTTGCTTATTTTCGCGTATCACTTCGTTCACCAGTTGACTTATCATTTCTTTCATTTCGTCGAGAAACAGTTTGGGGTCGTATTCGCCCTTTTCGATTTGGCGCAATTTTTTTTCCCACATGCCGGTAAGCTCGGCCGATTTTAATAAATCGTTTTCAATGGTGTTTATTAATTGTATGCCGGTAAGAGTGGGCACCAGATTTTTCTTTTCGCGGGTAACAAACTTTCGTTTAAACAGTGTTTCAATAATGTTGGCTCGGGTCGATGGTCGTCCAATGCCATTGTCTTTCATCAGCTCGCGCAATTCTTCGTCGTCAACTTGTTTGCCAGCGGTTTCCATGGTCCTTAGTAGGGTGGCCTCGGTGTGTAGTTTTGGCGGCTGGGTTTGTTTTTCGAGTAGGTCGGGGAGGTGTTCGCCTTTTTCACCAGCCACAAAATCGGGCATGATTTGTTCGTCGCCGGGAGTTGTGTTTTCGCCTTCTTTTTTCTTGTACAAAACGCGCCAGCCTTCGCTTAAAATTACTTTGCCCGTAGCCCTAAATTCATGTTCGCCGGCTTTGCCAATAACTATGGTGTTCGAAACAATGCAATCGGGATAAAAAGCTGCAATAAACCGACGGGCAATTAGGTCATACACTTGTTTTTGTTCCAGAAAAAGACCGTCGGGTTTTATTCCTGTTGGAATAATGGCGTGGTGATCGGTTATTTTAGTATCGTCGAATATTTGCTTGGTTTTTTTTATGGTTTTGCCCAAAAGTGGAGTAGTGAAATTGGCATAAGGTTCCATGTTTTTCAAAATGCCTTCAATTTTTGGGTACATATCGGTAGGCAAAAAAGTGGTATCAACACGCGGATAAGTCACCATTTTTTTCTCGTACAGGCTTTGGATATACTTTAAGGTTTCGTCGGCAGTAAAGCTGTATTTTCTATTGCACTCCACCTGCAAGGCTGTTAAATCGAAAAGTTTGGGTGGTATTTCTTTTCCTTTCTTTTTCTCTGACGAAACAATTTCAAATGGCTTTGTTTTAATCTCTTCAACAATGTTGAAGGCTTCTTCGGCAGTATCGAAACGCCCGCTGGCCGAATTGAATATCACATTGCGATAGTTGGCTTTTATTTCCCAAAAAGGTTTCGAAACAAAGTTTTTGATTTCTTCGTATCGGTTTACAATTAACGCTAAGGTGGGCGTTTGAACCCTACCAACCGACAGCACGCCTTTGCCATTGGCATATTTCAAAGTGTAAAGCCTACTGGCATTCATGCCCAGCAGCCAGTCGCCAATGGCACGTGCGTTGCCTGCTGCATATAAACGGTCGAAGTCTTTTCCTTCGCGTAGTTTCTCAAAACCTTCCTTAATTGCCTCGTCGGTCATCGACGAAATCCAAAGTCTTTTCAACGGTTTTTTACAATTGGTCATTGTCATTACCCAGCGT